>JALORE010000246.1 GCA_025459125.1 Planctomycetota bacterium
TGGTCGCCGGCCTGACCGACGCCGGCGCCGAGGTCACGATCTACAACCGCACGGTCGAACGGGCGAAAGAACTCGCCGCCGAGTTCGGCTGCGCCTTCGCCGGCTTGGACCAGTTGTCCCGGATGAGTGCCAGGCTGCTCATCAACTGCACCAGCATCGGCATGCACCCGCACGTCGACGCGACGCCCGTTCCGCCCGCATACCTCCAGCCCGACCTGACGGTCTTCGACACCGTCTACAACCCCGCCGAAACGCTGCTCCTGAAGCAGGCCAAACAGGCCGGCGCCCGCACGATCGACGGCGTCGCCATGTTCGTCAACCAGGCCGCCGCCCAATTCCGCCTCTTCACCGGCCAGCCCGCCAACACCGGCCTCATGCGAGGAGTGGTTATCAGACATCTCTCGAAGCATTAGCCGATGAGAAGCTACCGCCAAATCATGGAGGACAGTGGCGGAGCGGCGCGGTTGCGGGGCATGGGTTCCCGGGCCATACTGAAGACGTACGGAGTGCATGGCAGACTTGCAGGCGTGAGCTGATGGTGGCGATGAACGAGATCGAGCCGTTGGGCCGGAGGATCGGCGAGGGGTTTGGCGCCGAGAAGGTGATCCTGTTCGGCTCCTGCGCACGTGGTACGGCCGGTGCCGAGTCGGATGTGGACCTGCTGGTCGTGGCGCGGACGGCACTTCCGCCGCAGAAGCGTTATGGCGCCGTACGACGTCTGCGGGCGGATTGTCCGGCCGGTTTTGATATCGTCGTTCTGGTCGATTTCGAGGAAGGGGCGGAGCCAGGATTGTGGGAGACTTCCGGTATCCAGGAGGAGCTATCCCAACTTCTTCGCCGACCCGTGGACCTGGTGGAGCGCAAGGCCGTGGAGTCCAGTGAGAATTACATCAGGCGGCGGCACATCCTCGATACGGCGGAGACGATCTATGTGGCGGGATGACGCCTATGTCCTCGACATGCTGCTGGCGGCGCGGAAAGTGCTTGAATTCACCCGGGGAGTCGATGGGGTCCGGTTCGAACGCGATGAGTTGGTCCAGAATGCGGTGATGCGCCAAATCCAGATCATCGGCGAGGCGGCACGCATGGTGTCGCCGGACAACGCGGGCGCGGGCGGTCGGTAGCCGGGCATGGCATAGACGCACACGGGGGGCCACCGTATAATTGCCGCGGTTGGAGTATTCGTCCATCCTTACTGAAGGGAGATCATCATGACTCGATCGCACTGGATTCGGCGTACGTGGGTGGCCCTGGTTGCGGCAATGGTGTTGGCGTCGGCGACGATGGCCGCCGGCAGTTCGCCGGCACAGGAGTTGACGAAGCGGTTGCCCGACGGGGTGGCGGGATTCGTGGCGACCAGCGGCGGGGACGCTCTGCAGGGGGACTTCGCGCAGACGGCCCTGGGCCGGATCTGGAACGATCCCGGCGTGCGGAGCTTCTATGGGGCGATCAAGGAAGAGCTGCTGGCCAAGGCCAAGGCGCAGGCCAAGGACCCGAACGCCACCCGGACTGCCGATATGGCGATGCAGTATGCGCGTTTGATCCTGAGCCGGCCGCTCGTCGTGGGTGTGCTGCCGGTGCCGGGGGCCAAAGACGTGCCGATTTGCGCCTTTGCCATTGTGGACGCGGGCGACCGCAAGGCGGAGCTGGCCGCCGCGCTCGGTAAGCTGGAAGCGCTGGCCGGGCCGGACGGGATTGCGGATCGAACGGTCGGCTCGTTCCCGATGCACGGCGCCCAAGACACGGAGCCTCCCCTGTACTGGGGCTGGGTGGAGAACTACCTGGTTCTGGCCTGGAACGATGGGCAGGGTGTCGTGCCGAAATATGTGGCCGCGCCCCGGGCCACCACGTTTGCTCCCCTGGACAAGGTCCCGGCCGGCGCTGATGCCCTGGTGACCTACTTCGACTATCGCCAGCTCGGCAATCTGCTGGCCGCGTCGCACGCTTTGAACGGCGGCGAGAAACAGGCCGAGAAGATCAAGGCGGTCTTCCAAGCCACCGGCCTGAGCGATCTCAAGACGCTCGCTGCACGGATCGGGTTCGCGGGCACCGATGTGGTGGCCCGCGCGGTCGTCGAGACGCCCGTGCCTCCGGTGGGCGTGTTCAAGGTCTGTCAGCCCGTGAACCCTGCGTGGTTCGGAGCGGTGGATCCCCGGGCCGTGACCGCCACGGCGGTCAATCTCGATGTCACCAGCCTGTACGACCTGGTCCTGGATGCCGTGAAGACCGTCTCGCCGGACGAGGGCTACCTCGCTCTGCGCCAGGCCATCGTCGACTTCGAATTCGAGGCCAAGCTGCGCCTGCGGGACGGTCTGTTGGCGTCCCTGGCGGGTCCGGCCCTGTTCTATACCTTGCCCGCCGGTCCGCTGGCAGAAGCACCGCGCGGGGGGGTGGTCGTGGTCGCGAAGCTCAAGGACGTCTCCTTGTTCGAAAAGACGATGTCGGCCCTGGGCACGTACGTGGCCGACCGGAGCAAAGGCGCCCTCCAGGTGGCGGCGCAGACCCGGGACGACGGCCGGACCGTGCACGTCTGGGCCATCGCGCCCCTGGCGATGATGGGCGCCATGCCGGCCTGGTCCATGGCGAAGGATCACGTCGTCATCGGGTCCACCCCGGAATTGTGCGACCTGGGCGTGCGGCAGCTCGTGTCCAGGGGCGCGGACGGGAAGTCGCTCCTGGATGCCCAGGGGTATAGGAAGGTCACGGCCGGACTGCCCGAGAACCTCATGAGTCTCAGCTACACGGATTCGCGGGTCCAGCTCCAGCAGTTCATGGCGCAACTGCAGCAGATCTGGCCGCTGGCGACCATGGGGGCGATGCAGGCGGGGATCAAGCTGCCGGTCATGCTCCCATCCCTGGCGGATATTGCCAAGGACCTGGGACCCTCGTGCAGCTACCGCTACTTCGGGCCGGATGGGCTGCACGTCTACTACCGCGGGCCCGGCATCGAGGCCAGCCAGATGACGATCGTTGGCGGCGCGGTCGCGGCCGCAATTGCGATGCCGGCCCTGCAGAAGAGCCGCGAGCAGGCCCGCAGCGCTGTCTCCATGTCCCATCTGAAGCAACTGGGCTTTGCCCTGCTCAAGTACGCGGACGACCACCAGGGCGAATGGCCGGCGGACCTGGAGCAGGTGAAGCCCTACCTGGGCGATTCCCCCGCCCAGGTGCTCGAATCCCCGCGCAAGCCCAAGGGTTTCCAGGGTCCGAGCTACGTCTACGTGGGCGGCCGGCCCAAGGACCTGGACCAGCGCAACGTCGTCGTCTACGAGAACCCCGCGTTCTCCACGGACAAGATCAACGTCCTGTTTGCCGACGGGCACGTCGAGGCGATGAAGCCCGAGGCGTTCCGCCAGGCGCTGCAGGCGACCTGCGAGCGCCTGGGCCGGGAGATGCCCGAGATCCGGTTCAAAGGCGAGAAGGGCAGCCCGCCCCCCGCGCCGAAGGCTCCGGCGCCCGGCAAGTCTGCCCGGGAGGCGGTATGAGAAGCATCCCGGACCTGCGGCTGCGTGCCGCTGGTGTGTAGTGTGCCCGTAAGGGCATATCGTTCGAATTCTGGGGGAATCCGAAGATAACGCCCTACGGCGTCACTACCAACGGCTCTCCGGGGCTGGTCACCCGGTCAACGGGGGCGCGCGTTCCTGGGGGTGTAGTTGGCCGCGGTCAGGTTTCCGCTCCGGTCCCACTCGAACTCGTAACGGCCCTCCGGCATCTGCAGCAAAACGATGTTTCCCTGGGGGGCACGGCCGAGGGTGGCCTCGCCCCGGTAGAGGTTGCCCTGGGTGTCCAAGGCGTACAAGTACGTGCGGTCGCCGCCCAGCGAGTAGACCTCGGCCATGAAGAGCGCCTGTTCCAGCGGGTGACGCAGGCCCGATCGGAATCGGACCAGGCCGAGCTCGAGCGTCTTGGCACTGTCCGTGAACCATTCGTTGGAGATGGACGCGAAGAACTCCTGGGGGGCCGCGGCGAAGAGTCCCGGTGCGAACATGCTGCGCAGGTAGTTCCTGGGGTCCGTGCCGGCCGCTTGGACCAGGGCCCGTTTGCGGTCCCGCAGGGCGCTATGGTGCTCGATGTAGTTGGCGTCCACCACGTGGTTCAGCTCGTGCACCGCGACCAGGCAGAAGACGTCGGCCATGCCCGGGGCCACGTCCGGCGGGAAGGAGTTTTCCGAGGCAGCACCCACAGCGCCGCCGAAGATATTCACACTGCCGTCGCGGCCGTACAGCGGGATCTCCGGGACTGGCGGCTCTCCCAGTTTGTCCCGCACCGAAATGCTCCGCAGATTGTGCAGGCCGGCGGGCACGAGCGTGTGCAACTCGTACAGGAACTGCTTCTGACGCTCGTCCAGAGACGTATTGTCCAGGAGCAGCACGGAGAACTCGTTCCAGAGATCGGCATACCGTCCCGTCAGGCTCAGGCGCGTCGCGATCTCGACTCGGCGGTCTGCCGTCAGCGGCACGGCGTCGATGAGACTGCGGTACATCCCCTCGCGCCACCAGGCCAGGATGTTCTCGGTAGCCGGATTGTAGCGCGCATCCTTGCGGAAATACTGGGGGTAGGTCGCGATCAACTCCGCGAAGAAGTCATCGATCTGCTTGCGGGGCGCGTCCAGCGACGGACTGCCGACCGTCACGGCCCGCAGCGTCAGCAGGGAACGGAGATAGTCGAGCTGCTCCGTGCGGTACCGCTTGAGAAACAGCGGCAGGCCGTTCGAATGAGCCGCGGTCACCGTACGGATACAGTCCATCGCCTGCGGCGGCGTCGCACAGCGGATCTCGGACCCGAAGGTCCGGAAGACGGCACTGCCCTCGTGCTGGTTCGTGGGATCGAATACCCCGCCGTCGATCCAGCGGAAGCCGTAGGGCTCTGCCAGGACGTTCATGGGATAGTCGTCGAGGGTATAGGGCGGGTTGTACGGCTCCCACGACCAGCCCAGACCGGCCAGCAGCAGGCCGCCGCCGGTATCGACGAAGCCGTCCAGGGCCGCCATTTCCGCAGGGGTGAAGGAACCCCAGGCCGTGCCGATGATCACCACGGCGGCATTGCCCAGCACGATACTGCTGACGGCGCCCTCCCACAGGACCGTCGTATAGCCTTGGCGGCGCAGTTCCTCCTGGAGGGCCTGCGACTCCGCGGGTCCAAACCACTCCCGGTGGCCGCGCGTGATCACGAGGCGCCGGCTCGGGCGCTGGGCCAGCCAGCCGATCGTATTGAGGGCGAACCGCCGGTTGTCGAACAGCCCCAGGGCGTTGCTGTTGAAGAACCCGTCGATGACCGCGACGATCCGTCCGCGCCCGGCGGTGGTCGCGACCGCCACGACCGACGGAACCGTGGCGTCCTCGTCGCCCGCCACGAGGGGGACGACACGCTCGTCCAGGGCCAGGATCGGTCCCGGCGCAGCGGGGGTCCAGACCTCATGCACGTCCGCTACGAGGGGTCCCACGTCCAGGGTACGGCCGGACGCCGCAACGGCCAGGAACGAAAGCCAGGTAACCGACAGGAACAATCGCAGTCTCATGATCTTGCTCCTCCGAACACGGGGATGGCCCTTGGGTAAGATTGTCCCGTCCGCCCTCCATCCCCCGGCCCTCGGGGTTGGCGGTCATCCCACAGATCTCGACTTCCTTCATCCAGCGTGCGCGGGCCCGGCAATACTCGGCCGCAGCTTGGTCAGGCTTGGTGCTCCACAAGACATTGTAGGAGACGCACGCCGGGCATACAAGAAAAGACGCCTCGCGATACCGGGATAAGGTATTTCGTTGAATCGCCGGGAGGCGGCGCATATAATCGGGCCTCCTGCGGGTGGCGCGTCCGCGCACGAGGGTTCGTGGTGAACGGAGCCGCTGGTTCTGTTTGTGAAGGATGGACTATGGCGAAGAATGAGAAGGTTGTGCTGGCGTACAGCGGGGGGTTGGATACGAGCGTGATTCTGCCGTGGCTGAAAGAGACCTACGGCTATGACGTGATCGCGTTTGCCGCCGAGTTGGGGCAGGGCGATGAGCTGTCCGGTATCAAGAAAAAGGCCCTGGAAAGCGGGGCGGTCAAGTGCGTGGTCAAGGACCTGCGCCGCGAGTTCGTCGAGGACTACCTCTGGCGGCTGCTGAAGGCCGGGGCGGTCTATGAGAACGGCTACCTCCTGGGCACCAGCATTGCCCGGCCGCTGATTGCCAAGCACCAGGTGGACGTGGCCCACGCCGAGAAGGCCATCGGCGTCGCCCACGGGGCGACCGGCAAGGGCAACGACCAGGTGCGGTTCGAGCTGACCTACATGGCCCTGGACCCGGCGCTCCAGATCATCGCGCCGTGGAAGGACCCGAAGTTCACGCTGACCTCGCGCGAGGCCGCGGTGGACTACGCCCGCAAGCACAAGATCCCGATCGAGCAGAGCAAGAAGAAGATCTACTCGCGGGACCGCAACCTCTGGCACATCAGCCACGAAGGCGCGGACCTGGAAGACCCGGCCAACGAGCCGAAGGACGATCTGTACGTGATCTCCAACCCGGTGTCCCGGACGCCGAACAAGCCCGAATACGTGACGATCGGCTTCCACGAAGGCACGCCGGTGAAGCTGGACGGCCGGCTCTGCAACCCGGTCCGCCTGGTTGAGACGCTCAACGAGATTGGCGGCAGGCATGCGGTCGGCCAGGTGGATATCGTGGAGAACCGCCTGGTGGGCATGAAATCCCGCGGTGTCTACGAGACGCCGGGCGGGGCCATCCTGATGACCGCCCACAGCGCCCTGGAAACCCTGACGCTCGAGCGCGAGACCATGCACTACAAGCAGCAGGTTGCGCTGAAGTACGCGGAGCTGGTGTACTACGGCCTCTGGTTCAGTCCCCTGCGGGAGGCCCTGGATGCCTTCATCGATGCGACCCAGCGGAACGTCACGGGCGACGTCCGGCTGAAGCTGTTCAAAGGCCGCTGCACGCCGGCCGGCGTCAAGAGCCCCAACAGCCTGTACCAGATGAACCTCGCCAGCTTCAAGATGGGCGCCGAGTACGATCAGACGGACGCCAAAGGCTTCATCCGCCTGTTCGGCCTGCCGACGAAAGTGGCCGGTGCCGTCAACCGCCGGGCGCGATGAATTGTGATTTACGAGTGATGATTCATGATGGACACTCTGCAGGAGACGGCGTGTGTGTTGGAGCCTGTCTCAGAACTCCACGCCAGATATGTCCTGGCGAGCGGAGCGAAGCAAGCTCAATTCCGGGCGTTGAGATTGCCTCGTCGTTGCGCTCCTGGCAGTGGCATCGACCGTTTTGAGATAGCCCCTTGAGATGGACGCCCGGTGGTTGCGGCGGGCGCTCGGAAATCGGAATTCACAACTCATAATTCGTAATCCATAAATCACAATGGCTCCACAAGAATGGATTCTGGGCCTTTGGGTCCTGGCGCTGGGTTGCTGCATCGGCAGCTTTCTGAACGTGGTGATCTACCGTCTGCCGCGCGAGAAGTCGCTGGTGCACCCGGGGTCGTCGTGTCCCCATTGCGGCCAGGCGATCCGGTTCTACGATAACATACCGTTGGTGTCGTGGCTTCTGTTGCGGGCCAAGTGCCGGCGCTGCCACGGCCCGATTTCGCCGCGCTATTTCATCGTTGAGTTGCTGACGGGGGCAACCTTCCTGGGCCTCTATTTCGTCTATTTTCAGACGACGGTCCGCCCGAGCGTACAAACCGATGGTTCCTGGTTTGTCTATGTTCTCCATATTACCATGCTCGCGGCCTTTATCGCGGCTTCCGGCATCGATCTGGAACTGTGGATCATTCCGCTTTCCCTCTGCTGGTTTGTCACGGTGGTGGGCCTGGTTGGCTCGGCCGTGGGCGGATACCTCATCGCGCCGCAACTGCTCAGGACCTGCTCGGTCCTGCCGGTCGCGTCCCCCGGGACGGGGGCTCTGGCCCTCGGGGCGGCGTTGGGCTTGGGCCTGAGCTGGTTGCTCCTCCGGACCGGAATCCTACGGCGCAGCTACGAGTCGCCTGTGGCAGAAGGCCCCGAACCGGCGGCCCTGGAGAAGGCCAACGGCGCCGTCCGCATGCCGGCCGGCCCCGGGCCCTTCGACGAGCCCCAGTTCAACCATCGCCGCGAGGCGCTGCGCGAAGTGGTCTTTCTGTTGCCGGTGGTCGTGGGTGCGGTCGTGGCGCATGAGGTGCTCGCGGGCCCCGGTCCGGTGGGCCGGTCGTGGAGCGGGCTCTTGGCCTCTCCCGCGGTCGCGGGTCTGCTCGGCAGTGCCTTCGGCTACTTCGTCGGCTGCGCCACGGTGTGGGCGACCCGCATCCTCGGGACGCTGGCTTTTGGCAAAGAGGCCATGGGGCTGGGCGATGTCCACCTGATGGGCGCCGCCGGGGCCGTGATAGGTCCGATCATGGTGGTAATTGCCTTCTTTATCGCGCCGTTCTTCGGCCTGGGTTGGGCACTCTTCCAAATGCTTTTCAAAAAAATTCGCCAGATCCCCTATGGTCCCTTCTTGTCATGTGGCGTGCTGACCGTTATGATCTTCCATGATTGGATCCTAAACCGCATCTCGTTGATGATGTTCGTCAGATGATCGCGGCAGGGAAGGGTTTGCGTTTTGCAGGGAGGTACCGCATGCGACTCGCGCACAGTAGACTCATCGTTCCCCTCGTGGTAGCCGTCTCGTTGTCTCTGGTGTCCGGTTGTACCGACTACAAGAAGAAGTACGACTACAAGAACGTCGAATACCAGAACCTTCTGGGCCGCTATGAGCGGACCGAGGGCGAAAGGCAGCAGCTCGCCGATCGCGTGGCCCAGGACCAGGAGACCATCAACGAGCTGCAGCGGCAGATCGACCAGTTCAACAAGACGCCTGCCCAGGCGAGCGGTTTTGAAGGTATGGACGTGGCCTGGGATCCCTCCCTCGGCACGATCACGGTGACGCTGGCGAACACGATCCTGTTCGATTCCGGCAAGGCCACGCTCAAAGGCACGACCAGCAAGGAACTCGACCAGATCGTGTCCGTGATCAAGCAGAAGTACGCCAGCAAGGATATCGATGTCGTCGGTCATACGGACACCGATCCCATCCAGAAGTCCCCCTGGAAGGACAACCTGGAGTTGTCGTCCCAGCGGGCCATGTCCGTCGCACGGTACCTGATGACCCACGGGATCGCCGACAAGCAGGTGCGTGCGGCAGGCTGCGGCTCGACGCGCCCGGTGGCGTCGAACGCCACGGCCGCCGGCAAGACCAAGAACCGGCGCGTGGAGATCGTGGTCAACATGCGTCAGCGCGGTGCCGTCCCGAGCGCGGCGCCCAAGCCCCAGGCCGCCACGCCCGCGCCGAAGCCGAAACCGCAGGAGTAAGCTCGCGCCGGGACGATCAAGACTTGTGACCGGGATCAGCGGCTTGGCGGTTCTCGAAGCGCTTCCGGCGTGAGAGGCGCCGCGGTAATTCTGCCATCTCGATCGATGCCAACGTCGATGGCGCCATCGCGGGCGGTGACGAGCCAAGCCGTGCTCTGATCCGCGGCGGGTCGCACGATTCGTCCCTGCTCATAGTCGCGTCGGGCGCAACTGCACAGCAGGATGTCCGGCCGGGTGTGCGCGAGGAAGCGGTTGTCAAGGGTTCGCGTCGAGCCGTGATGCGGGGCGACGACGACCTCGGCCTTCAAGGCGGCGTACCGCACCATGATCTCCTGCTGGGCGGGCTTCTCGATGTCTGAGCACAGCAGGACTCTCCGGCCGGCGAATTCCAGCAAACAGACGAGGGAATTGTCGTTCTCGTTCCGCTTCCCGTTGATCGCCGAATCCGCGGTCGGCCAGAGGACGTGAACTTGAGCGACGCCGGCGGACATCGTTGGGGGTACTGGTTCCACGTCGATCCCGCGTTCCTCCAGGTGCCGGGTCAGAAGCTCCGTCGTTTCCGAAACCGGCGCCGCGGCGAAGAACGCGCCACCAAGATAAATGCGCTCCACCCGGCGAAAGCCCACGATCTCGGGGATGCCGTTGATGTGGTCGAGGTCGTGGTGGCTGGCAATGATGGCGTGCAGACGGCCCAGGCCCAGGTAATCGAGGCAGGGGATGACGATCCTGCTCCCTACATCTTTGCCATAGAGCGAGCCGGCGTCGAAGAGGAGGTTGGTTGTGCCGGGCAGCCGGGCCAGGATCGCCTGGCCGTGCCCGACGTCGAGGCAGGTCAGGAGCAGTTCACTGCGATGCGTACGCTGCCACTTCATTACGCCCAGAGGGATTACCACCGCCAGCGCGAGCGCCGCGCAGGATGCGGTCTTCAGGCTCGGCCGACGCAACGTCAGGAACGCAGTGCAGAGCACCAGCACGTAGTACAAGACGACGAGCGGCAGCGGCACGTGGCCGATCTGGAGGTACGAGAAATCCACCTGTGCCATGATCTTGACCATCCCGATCAGCAGATCCGCCAGAACATGGAGAGCTTGGCCCAGCAGGAGACTCACGGTTGGCAGGAAGAAGGACAGGAGGATCTTCACAAAGCCCAGCACGACGAGGAGGGTCACGACCGGCGAG
>JALORE010000247.1 GCA_025459125.1 Planctomycetota bacterium
CAGGTTCTGTACTTCTACAATCCCGTGGTGCTGGTCATCAACATCGCCCTCCGGCGGCTCCGCGAAGAAGCCGCGGATGAAACCGTCCTCGACACCATTGGCGACGCCGATCACGCTTACGCCCAACGTCTTGCCGACGTCGCGACACTCGCGACGAAGCAACCGGCCGCCAGCCTGCATCTCATCGGTGTGGCCTGACGCCCGCCTGACGTGATCCATCCGCATTTTTGTTGAAAAGGCGTCGGCGGTCTGGTACAAGTTCTCGGACGTTCGGGTTGGGCAAATGGGCTCCCTCGTGCAGGCCGGCCGCCCTCGGCCGGGATGGGAAGCGGATCACCGCCGCGGGCGGCGGTGCGGGACCCGAAACGCGACGAATCGCGTTTGGGAACCCTAACACGTGCTGGGGGGCCCTCACGGAAGGTTGGCATGGCGGTTCAGTTTGTTCTGGGTCGAAGCGGGACGGGCAAGACGAGCTACTGTGTTCGGGCGCTGGTTACTGCGCTGCTGGAGACGTCCGAACAGCCGCTCTTGTTCCTGGTGCCGGAGCAGGCGACCTACCAGGCGGAGCGGGCGATCCTCTCCGAGGGCCGGATTCGGGGCTATCACCGGCTGCACATCCTCTCCTTCGACCGGCTGCAATTCATGTTGCTGGGCAAAAACATCGCCCGGCCGACTCTCTCCCGGATCGGCCGACAGATGATCGTCCACAAGATCCTCCGCGACAACCTGGATAAGCTGCGGATCTTCGGTTCCTCCGCGCTGTTGCCGGGTTTTGCCCGCGAGATGGCCGACACGATCACGGAACTGCACCAGTATGCCAGGAATGCCGCCGAGGTCGATACGCTCGTCGAATACCTCTCCAAGAAGGCCGCAGGCCGCAGGCCGGAGGCTGGAGGGAAACCCCTACCGCCGGCAGCCTACAGCCTACAGCCTGCCGGCGGCAACCCGCAAGCGGCCCTGAAGTTTGCCGATATCAGCCTGGTTTTCCGGTGCTACACGGAGGCGCTGGAGGACAAGTTCATCGACCCGGATGCCCAGATCGTCAGCGCCTGCCGCGCGGTCGCCCAGGCGGATTTCATCAGGGGCGCCCGGCTGTGGGTGGACGGCTTCGCCTCCTTCACCGGCGGCGAGATGGCCTTGCTGATGGAGCTCCTGAAGACGGTTGACCATGCGCACATGGCGCTGTGCCTCGATCCTGCCCAGTGCGACGTGCCGGGTGGCATCGTCAAGGCCGCAGGCCTTGGCGATGGTGCTGTCGTACCGCGCGGAAGCCATCGCCAAGCTGCGCTTGACGATGCCACCCGTCGCAATTCTCCTGACCAGGTGGGCCTCTTCGAGCCGACGGCCCGGACGTACCGCGACATGCTCGAACGGCTGGCCGAGGCCAAGGTCAAGGTGGGCAAGCCCGTGATTCTCCGGCGGGCGGAGCGATTCCGCGACTGTGCCGCTCTGGCGCACGTGGAGCAGAGCGTCTTTCACCTGGGCGCGAGGAAGTCGAAGGCGGATGGGGCGGTCCGCCTCGTGGCGGCGCCCAGCCTGCGGCTGGAGATCCAGACCGTAGCCCGGCAGATCCTCGGCCTGGTCCGCGAGAAGGGCTATCGATACCGCGATGTCGCGGTCGTTGCTTCGGACCTGAGCCATTACGAGCAGTACGTCCGTGCCTATTTCGAGGACTGCGGCATCCCGTTCTTCATCGACAAGCGCAAGCCGCTGAACCAGCATCCGGTAGTGGAACTGGTCTGCGCGGCCCTGCAGGCGGTGACGGGCGGGCTGACCCACGCGGATGTCTTCGCCTATCTCAAGACCGACCTGGTCCCGACCAAACGGGCGGATGTGGACCGGCTGGAGAACTACTGCCTGGCCTTTGGCGTGGACGGGCGGGACTGGGCGAGCGCCAAGCCCTGGCGCTTCCAGGGGCCCCAGGAGGAGGACTTCGATGAGGACCGGATCAACCGAATCCGGGGTGAGGCGAGCGGGCCTTTGCTGGAAATGAGGCAGGCCCTGTGCCCCGAGGGGGATCTCCGCAAACGGTTGACTTCCCGCGAATTCACGCGCGTGCTCTTCGCGTTCCTGGACCGTCTGCACATCCGCACGACCCTGAGCCAGTGGATCGCGGAGGCGCAGCAGAGCGGCGCTCTGACCACCGCGGATGAGCACCGGCAGTGTTTCGACACGTTCGTGGACATCTTCGACGCGCTGGTCGAGATCTTCGCGGACGAGGAAATGACCGCGCCGGACTATTTCGGCCTGCTGGCGTCCGCCTTCTCGCAAATGACGCTGGCGTTCATTCCGCCGAGCCTGGACCAGGTGCTGGTCGGCTCGATCGAGCGCAGCCGTCATCCGAACCTCAAGGCAATCTTCCTGCTCGGGGCGACGCAGAGGCAGTTCCCGATCCCGCTGGCCAGCTCCGGCGTTCTGACCGACGACGATCGCGAAGCGGCCGAGGGGGCCGAATTCCACCTCGCGCCCTCGTCCACCCAATCGCTCGTCGATCGCCAGTACCTGGCCTACATCGCCTTCACGCGGCCGTCGCAGTTCCTGTGCATCAGCTACCCGTGCGTCGATGAGAAGGGCTCGCCCATCATGCGGTCGCACTTCATCGACGAGCTGCAGTCGCTGTTCGAGGACGTGCCGGAGGAGTTCGTTGCCGACGATCGTCTGACGCTGGCCGACATTCGCAACCCTGCGGAGCTGGGGGAGTTGTTGTGCAGCCGGCTGGGCCGGGATGCCAGTAGCATGGGCGGCCCGCCCAGGAGTAGCACGGGCATCCTGCCCGTGAATACTCCTGATGATCATGGGCCCGATGCCCGTGCTGCGTCGGATGATGAACTGGCCGGACTGCTCCGGGCGATGCAGGCCGATGACGAGTTCAAACCACTGGCCCAACGGATGGTCCTGGCTCTGGGCTACGAGAACCGGGCGGTGTTGGACCCGGCCGTAGTCAAGGAACTGTTCGGGCGTCATCTGCGCGCCTCGGCGACCAGGCTGGCGGCGTTCGCGGCTTGCCCGTACCGGCATTTCGTGAAGTACGTCCTGGACCTCCGGCCCCGCCGGGAGTTCAAGCTGCAGCCACTGGATCTCGGGCTCTTCTATCACCGCGTCCTGGATTCGCTCCAGAAACGTCTGACGGAGCAGAACGAGAGCCTTGCCGACATCGAGAAAGACCGCCTCCTGGAGCTGGTGCGCGAACAGATCGCCGCACTGGTGGGCCAGGACTCATTCCTCGCGCAGTTCATGCATCGTTCCGCCCACAATGCCTTCATCATCGAAAGTGCCGGGCGGATCCTGGAGGAGTGTGTGCTCGGGCTGTGCCAGATGGTCCGCGCCGGGTCGTTCCGGCCGGTCCTGACGGAGGTGGGTTTCGGCCGGCCTCTGGATGTCGCGGGGAAGCTCGGTCACTTCGAGTTGCCGCTGCCGGAGGGACGGGTCCTGTCCCTCGACGGCAAGATCGACCGGCTGGACGTGGCCCGGATCGACGGCCGCAAGGTGGCCCTGATCTTTGACTACAAGCGCACACGCGGCAGCGCCAGGTTCAAATGGAGCGACTTCTATCACGGGCTCGACGTCCAGCTTGCGATCTACATGCTGGCGGTTCACCACGGCGGCGCGGGTGTGGCGGACGAGGTCGCCGGGGCGGTCTATCTGCCCATCGAGACGACCGCCTCCAGCGCCACGCTGGCCGATCTGGCCGAGGAGGAGGCCGGCAAGTTCCCTTACAAGGCCGACGGCATCATCAACAGCGCCTACTGCCATCATCTCGACGCCCACGCCTGCGGCCAGAGCGTGTACTATAACTTCTACACGAAGAAGGACGGCGATCCGTGCGGGATGTACGCGCGGACGAATGCCCTGACGCCTGGGCATTTCGCGCGCATGCTGGATTGGGCGCGGGACAGCCTCGTCCGCCTGGCCATCGACATCCTCTCCGGGCGGATCGAGTGCAAGCCGTATCATCGCGGCAGCGAGCGGGGCTGCGCGAATTGCGACTACATGGCGGTGTGCCATTTCGATTGGCAGATCAACGACTACAACTTCCTGCCCCCGGCGGGGAAATCCGATCTGATTGCGAGGCTCGACAGCGCATGACGGACAAGCAGGTCAAATGGACCGAGCAGCAGAGGCAGGCGATCCTGGCCCGCGGCGGCAACGTGTTCGTCACCGCCTCCGCCGGCACCGGCAAGACCGCGGTCCTGTCCGGCCGGTGCGTCAGCCTTGTGGCGGACGGCGCTGCGGGTCCGGATGTCCTGAGCATGCTGGTGCTGACGTTCACGGAGGCGGCGGCGGAGCAGATGCACGCCCGCATCGCCCAGCAATTGCGCGAGGCGTATCACCAGACCCGCAATTCGCACTTCCTGCGCCAGTTGGTCCTGCTCCAGGGCGCGAATATCAGTACGATCCACTCCTTCTGCAAACGGCTTATCGCCGAGCACTTCCACCAGCTGTCGCTGGACCCGGCGTTCCGCGTGATCGACGCCGATGAGGCCATGCTGCTCAAGGCCGAGACGCTCGACGAGACCATCGAATGGGCCTGGCGGCAGGATCATCTGGTCCCGGGTCTGCACGAGCTGCTGCACCGTCGGGACCTGCGCGGCAGCGAGGGCTTTCTGGGCAGCGTCATCCAGCTCAGCGACTTTCTGGAAGGGGTGGTCGCGCCCCAGCGCTGGTGCGACCGGGCCTGCGTCCTGGCCGGGCAAATCGATCCGCTGGGCAGCGAGTTGGGCGACAAGCAGCAGCAGATCGTGAGGGATCGGCTGGCTGTGATCTTGTCCCAGCTTCGCCTGGCCCGGCGGCTCTACGAGAATGAGGTCCCCGATGGCGACTGGGGGACAAAGGTACAGGCGAGCCTGATCGAGCCGGTGGCCGCCTGCCTGGACGAGTTGAACGCCAGGAACTGGCCCGGCTGTGCGGCGGGGATTCGCGCTTTCTGCAAGCCGCGGTTGAACCGGCCCAAAGGACTGGCGGAGGCGGTCACAGACGTGGTGGCGGGCGTGCAGAAGAGCGCCGTCGAGGCGTTTGCCGATCTCCGGGACCTGGCGATTGTCAGCCCGGACTATCTCACCGTCGTCGGACGGTCCGCGAGCCTGCAGACGCGCGTCCTGATCGAGCTGGTCCGCCGGTTCAACGAACTCTACGCCCAGCGCAAGAGCCATCTCAAAGGCCTGGATTTCTCCGACCTGGAGCGCTACGCGCTGAAGCTGCTGACCACGGAAGACCCGTTCGGCGGGAAGCTCAATCCCACCGAGACGGCCCTGGCCCTGCGGCAGCGGTTCAAGTGCATCTTCGTGGACGAGTACCAGGACATCAACCCGGTGCAGCAGGCGATCCTCGACGCCCTGAGCTCGGGCCACAACGTTTTCGTGGTCGGCGATGTCAAGCAGAGCATCTACGCCTGGCGCGGGGCCGAGCCGGCGATCTTTCTCGATCGCCTGCGTCCCGCGGCCGCGCATCCCCAGGACCCCGCGCAGGGCTTCCGCGTGGACCTCAACTACAATTTCCGCTCCGTCAAGGGCGTCCTGGATTTCGTCAACAAGGTCTTCGGCCGGATCATGACCCGGGAGATCGCCCATATCGACTACGACGAAGCCTCGATGCTGCGCCCGGCGCCGGATGCCGGGAAGACGGAGGACCGAGGACAGAAGACGGCCGACAACAAGGCCCCGACGCCGATCGTGGAGTTGCACATCCTCGATGAGCGGGGCAGCAGCCGCGGCGTGCAGGAGGAGCACGACACAGAGCAGGACGCCTCGGGTGGCATCGTCAAGGCTGAAGGCCCTGGCAATGGTTCCGCGGCATCCGGGGAAAGCCATCGCCAAGCCGCGCTTGACGATGCCACCCGACGGGATTTGTCGCTCGTCAATGCCCGGCAGCGGCAGGCGGGGCTGATTGCCCGTCGCATCCGGGAGATGGTGGGGGCGGACTCCGGCCGGGCGGAGTTCCAGGTCCAGGATCGCCCGAGCGGCCGGAGTCGGGACGTGCAGTATCGCGACATCGTGATTCTCATGCGGTCGCTGGCCCAGAAGGCGAATGACTACGTGGAGATCCTCCGGCTGGCCGGTATTCCCGTCAACTGCGATGCGACCGCCGGGTACTTCGAGGCGACGGAAGTCCGCGACATGGTCTCCCTGCTGAAGGTGCTCGACAATCCGCAGCGGGATATCGACCTGGCGACCGTGCTGCGCGGCGCCTTCTTCCAGGTCACCGATTCGGACCTGGCCCGCATCCGGATCTACGGCCGCCCGAAGCTCAAAGGCGCAGATTTCCACGCCTGCGTCATTCTCTACGCGGAGGAAGGACCGGACGATCGTCTGCGGGACCGGCTCTGCGAGGTGTTCGGCCAACTGGCCCAGTGGCGCAGCCTGGCCCGGCGGGGCCACCTGGCGAGCCTGATCTGGCGCATCTATCGTCACAGTGGTTTCCTGGCGTTCGTATCCGCGTTGCCGAACGGCCAGGCCCGCAAGGCGAACCTCCTCAAGCTCCACGACCGGGCCGTCCAGTTCGAGGGCTTTGCCAGTAACGCGGGAATCGCTTCGCTGACGCGCTTCGTCGACTTCCTCGAACGGCTCCAGGACGCGGGCCAGGATTGGGCCCCGGCCCAGCCGGGCAGCGCCGCCGGCAACGCCGTGCGCATCCTCAGCGTGCACAAGAGCAAGGGGCTCGAATTCCCCGTCGTGTTCCTGGCCGAGTTGGAGACCCAGTTCAACACGCGGGACATCCACGCGGACCTGATTGCCGATACGGCCGATGCGGTGGGCCTCCAGGTGATCGACTCCCGGTCCAACACGAAGCTGCGCTCGCTTGCCCACGAGGTCATCGGCGAAAAGCGGCGGGGGACGATGCTGGCCGAAGAGATGCGGATTCTGTATGTCGCGACGACGCGGGCCCGCGAGCGCCTGATCCTGACCGCCTCCCAGAAGCGGACCGATTGCGGTCGAATCCTGGCGAAGGGCCTCCTGCTGGGCGGTGACACCGTCCCCGCCTGGCTGCTCAAGCCGTGCAAGAACGCGCTGGAGTGGGTTCTCTATGGCTTGGCCGACCAGCGGGTCCTGCACCAGGCGTTCGGGACCGGCCTGACAGACCCGGTGCGGGAGCAGGGCCTGTTCGACTTCCATCTTCACGACGAACGCGCGTTGCAGGAACTGTCCCGATTGGTCCTGGCGCAGAGATCGAGCAAGGCCAAGTCGATCTTCTTCACGAAAGGCAAGGCAGCGCCGGGCACGGACGGCCAACGACGGCTCGCGCAGGTCAGGGACTTGTTGAGCGGCACGTACCCCTTCGCGCACGCGGTGAATCTGGCGGCCAAGAGCTCCGTGACGAAGCTGACGCACCAGGATGACATGTTCGCCCGGCGGGACTACTCCGAAGCGCTGGACCGCCAGCCCGCGGCTCTCGTGGCGCACGGATTGGAGCCGTTCGGCGCCCGCCTGGGACAGTTGATCGGCACCGCGACCCACCTGGTGATCTCCTCGCTGGATCTGCAACGGCCCATCACCCTGGGGGCGATCGAGCAGACACGCGAGCGGCTCGTCCGGGACGGGGCCATACCGGCCAGCATCGCCGAGAGCATCGATGTCGAGGCCATCCTGGCGTTCTTCGCCGGCGAGTTGGGCACGCGCGTCTGTGATCCGCGTCACACCGTCTGGCGGGAATGGCCGTTCACGTTCGGACTGCCGGCCCGCGAAGCGGTTCGTAGCGGGTCCGTAAGGGCCTGTCCGGAAACGCCTGCAGGCGTCCCTCCGGACGAAGACGAGATCGTCGTCGTCCAGGGTCTGATCGATGTGCTCGTCCGGACGCCCGCCGGCATGCTCATCCTTGATTTCAAGACGGATCACGTCTTCGGCGACCAGATCGCCAAACGGGTGGAGACGTACCGCGGGCAGGTCGAGTTGTACGCCCGGGCCGCGGCCGCGATTCGCCGGGGCGAAGTCCGGGAGAAATGGCTGTACTTCCTCACCCCGCGCCAGGCCGTCCAGGTCTGATACGAATCGAAAACGCTCGTGCGCGTGACGGACTCTGTCATCCTGAGGCGCAGCCGAAGGATCTGGCCCCTGAAAAGAGCTTTCTCTTGCCCGCCACCCAGATCCTTCGCTATGCTCAGGATGACAAAGACAACGCACGAACGAATTCGAATCGACGCGATCCGTGGGTGCTATGAACGTATCGAAGTTCGGCAGGAAGCTGGCCGTGCCGTCGGGCATCGGCCAGCTCATGGACGATCTTGGTGAGGCGGAGTGGGCGGAGCACGAGGTCCTCATGCTCGGCGGCGGCAATCCCGCCCATATCCCGGAGGTTCAGCACGAGTTGCGCCGCAGCATGACGGCGCTGCTCGCCGCCGGCAACCGCTTCGAAAGAGCCATCGGCAGCTACGATCCGCCCGCGGGCAACGGCGAATTCACGGCGGCTATCGCCCATCTGCTGCGTGACCGGTACGGCTGGGCCCTCGGTCCGGAGAACGTCGCTCTGACCAATGGCAGTCAGTCCCTCTTCTTCATCCTGCTGAACCTCTTCGCGGGCGAGTACGAGGATGGGACGGCCAAGAAGATCCTCTTTCCGCTGGTGCCGGAGTACATCGGCTACTGCGATGTGGGCCTGAGCGAGGGTCTGTTCACCACCCGGAAGCCCCGCATCGAGCGTCTCGACGAGCACACCTTCAAGTACTACATCGATTTCGAGGGGCTCCGCGTCGCGGACGACCTCGGCGCGATCTGCGTCTCCCGGCCCACGAACCCGACCGGCAACGTGCTGACACGCGAGGAGCTGGAAAGGCTTAACCGGCTCGCCCTGGGTCGGGGTATCCCGCTGATTCTCGACAACGCCTACGGCCCGCCTTTTCCGAACATCGTGTTCGCCCAGGCCGAGCCGCTGTGGAATGAGAACATGATCGTCTGTCTGAGCCTCTCGAAACTAGGCCTGCCCGGTGTGCGCACGGGCATCGTGATCGCTCGTCGGGAGGTGATCGAGATGGTCGCGCGGGTCAACGCGGTCATGAGCCTGGCGCCCGGCGGTATCGGCCCGGCCCTCCTGACGGACCTCGTCGGCACCAGTCGGATTATCGCTCTTGGTCGCGACATCATCCAGCCGTTCTACCGGACGAAGATGCAGGAGGCCCTGGCCCTGATTCACCGTCATTTCGCCGGTCTGGACTATCGCGTCCACCAGCCGGAAGGGACGTTCTTCGTGTGGCTGTGGTTCCCTAACCTGCCGATCACCAGCCAGCAGCTCTACGAGCGGCTCAAGCAGCGGCGTGTCCTCGTCATCCCCGGCCATCACTTCTTTCCCGGTCTGACGGAACCCTGGCCCCACACCCACGAATGTCTCCGCGTCAACTACGCCCAGGAACACCGGGTCGTCGCCGCCGGGATGGAGGCGATTGCCGCCGAAGTCCGCCGGGCGTGGGAAGAGAGATCATGACGTGTTCGTGAAGGAGTCGTCACCATGTTGTTGCCCCCGGAAGAAGCATCCCTGTTCCTGTCCCTTTATCAGCATCTGATCGTCTTTGCCGCCGGCCGTTTGGGCGGCATCGAAGGGATTGCGGACTTCGCCAGTTGGCGGGCGGCTTCGCACGCCGCCAAAGGAGTGGCACGCGACCGGCTCCTGGACAACATCGGCCTCATTGATCCCTTTATCGAAGAGAATCCGGGTGAGTTCCGCGAAGCCGACCTGGCCCATGTTCTTCTTTGGCGGCACTTCGTGCGCGGCACTTTCGTCGTCGAGAGGGACTTGGCCAGCTACACGATCTTCCTGACCGAGCGGGCGCCGGTGCGAGCTTACGGTGTTCTGGGCCTGACCACCGAAATCGTCGACATCTTGCCGGACCCGTTACCCGTGCCGATCCGGGCTATCCTGTTGCCCTGGAACGGCCGGATCATCTGCGACGGCCTCATCTCGACCTACAATATCGTCTACGGCCCGGGGATCCGCGCGGGACTGAAGGAGGACTACCGCCGTGCCAAGGCGGAGGGAATCATCACCTCGCTGGAGCCCGGCTGGCGACCGGAGCCGCCCCAACCGCCGAAGACACCAAAGACGCCTGCCATCGAGCGTTTCCTGCGGAGGAAGTGCCCGGTGACATTGACGGAGTTCCGGCAGCGTTACGGCCCGCCCGCGTCGCTGCGGACCGGCGCGGCCGCGCAGGAATTCGGCCCGCGCCGCCCGGATGGGACGGCCGTCCTGGATCTCGACACGCTGGCCGTCTACCCCAACCTCATCCGCAACCAGATCCTGTACGTTTATGCTCGGGAGGACCGCATCGTCTGCGCGACCGTCGCCGAGCGGACCTCATGGTCCAAGGCCGACCTCAAACCGCCCCCCGGACACACGCTGATGCGATGACAACCCGCCCTGATGATGGCGTCCTCGTGTTCACTTCCGGGCGTCTCTCGCGGATTCCTGAACCTGTGCCTGGGTGGGGCCTTTGATGGGGGTGTCGAGGATCTTGCGAGGGTCCGAGACCCAGGCGTTGTCCCGGTAGTTGAAGGGCAGGGCGATC
>JALORE010000248.1 GCA_025459125.1 Planctomycetota bacterium
TCGCGGGCGATGCGCACTTTGGGGAATCGGAGAGGCTCACGGACCCGACGCTTTATCCCGGGCGTTCGCCCGATGCCCTTTGCGTTGCGCCCAACGGCCAGTGGATCGCCTTCAATCGGAGTCTCGACCGGGGAGACGGTGTTTCCGTCAATCAGGTCTTCATTAGAGCGATCCCGCTGCAATAGGTTTTGAGGGTCTGGCATGCTCTGTGGCTCAGCGGCCACAGAGTTGGCAGCAACAGGGTGGATCGAGATATGGGCAACACAGTCATCGTGGGCTCTTGCCCTTCTTCACGTGCTTCTGAAGGACTGAAACCCGCGTTTTGAGCTGATGGGTCCTGTCTTTGAGAAAGAGGACCCCCTTGGCTTTGGCGGCGGTGTCCCGGCTGGCCAAGCGTTGGAGATATCGCTGACGCACGCCTCCCGAGAACCGCGCCGCGAGCAGGGCGGCTCGGGTGAGCAGTGAAACGGCGGCATTGAGGATATCGAGGTTCTCTGCCATGGCGCCCTTCCGAGGTTTGGGGAGCGATGCCAGCCAAATCGAAGGGCATGCCATAGCCCCGGAGGGAGCAAAATGCCACGGTGGTAGTCATGATCGTAGGTATCTGCTATTCAGGGGGATAGGGCGGGGTTCTGAGTAGTCCCCCGCGCTGGACAGGTGCAGAGGGTCGCCGTCGTCCGGCCACTGTGCATGGGCGCGCGGGACGGCGTCTGCCGAAGGCAGCTCAGCGCGAGAGCCGTGGCGTGCCAGCCGGGATCAGCCGGACTGGGCCGATCAGCCCGGCCGGAAGCGGTGTCTTGCGGCCCGAGCGGTTTACCCAATAGGAACACGTGGCGCTTTGCTTCAGGCTGCGGCAGTAGTTGAAGGCCAGGTTCGTCACCTTGATTTCCAGAATGTTCTGCCCGTTGTGCAACGCATCCCCGACGGCGTACTCATGACGCCCCCACCAGCGGACTCCCAGCGGCCTGCCGTTGAGGGTGACTTCGGAGGTCTCGTGTACACGGCCCAAGTCAAGCCGCGCCGGGCCGGCGCCGTCCCACCGGAACTCGACCCGGTAGGTCGCCATGCCGGAGAATGCCTCCAGGCCGGGTGTGGCGGCAAAGTCTACCAGGTTGTCCAACTGCCGGTCGCTGGCGGATCCCTCGACGGGTTCCAGCCGCAAGCCCCAGGGGCCGACCACCTCCATAGCGCGGCGTTCGTCCGGCTCCGGCTCCGACGGAGCTCCGGGAAGCGTACCGGGCTCGAAGACGAGCAGGATGGCGTCCAACGGTCCCAGCCGGAGCGCCAGGCGATTGGGGACGCCCGGAACCGGGTACGGCGTGCGCTCGCCCGTGTGGGGATTCCACTGCCACGGTGATTTCCCGGAAAAGTAGAACGTGGCATCGAAGCGGAGTTCGCGGTGGCGGTCGGTGTTGGCCAGAAACACGATCTCTCGGTCCTGCGCGCTGTGGTGGACCTGCACGAGCCGGTCGTCGATCATAGAGAACTCCATAGGCGCCGGACCGAGCTGCGCCGCGTGGGTGCGCAGCCAGCGGTGCAGGCCGCCGGGCTCGGGCGCGGGGAGGGGGCCCGCGCATACCTTGGCCATGCTGTCTCGCACGGCATCATCCGACTGGCCCAGTCCGGGGGCGCGGTCCGGCACACGTCCCACGCAGACCACGCGGCCACCACGTTCCACGTGGCGGGCCACGGCGGCGGCCACGTCCGGCTCGAGCGAGCGTACGTTGGCCAACAGAAGGGTCTGATAGCGCATGGGTCCGTAGCGAAGCCGCCCGTCTTCGGTGGTGGCGCCGCGCAGGATTGCCGGGGAGAGGTAATCGGCACTGTAGCCGTGCTGTGCCAGCGCCTCCCAGAGCTCGCGCAGATACCAGGGCGTCGCACTGAACAGCTCCCGGTCCAGGCCGGACGGTCGGCTCCAGACATCGTTCGTCGGACCCAGGATGGCGATCTCCGCCTGCGGCTGCGACTGCTGCAGTACCCAACCCACGCGGGAGACGTAGTCCGTCCAGCACCGGAGGTAGCGCCACCAGGGATTCTGCTCGCTAAACCAGGTCCCGTACCGCACCCAGCCCGGGAAGCCCGCCTCCGGCGGGGAGTAGTTGAACCCGTGCGCCATGAACTGATTGATGCCGCCCGCGAAACTGAAATCCGAGGCCTGTTTCAGATCAGCGAGCGAAGCCTGGAACACGGCCTCCAGATTCGTGAACGCCTCCGTGCTGATGAGCCTGCGGCCGGTGAGGTGCGCCGCCGAGGAGGTGTACTTGTTCCACACCGCGTAGCGCACGCCGTCCCTGTTGGGGCCCGCGGTCCAATGCAGCCAGGTGTCGCCCTCAGGGATATCAGGCACCGCGTATCCGTCCGACAGGTGCGTGCGCAACCAGGGATGGCCGTAGGCCTGGATCCGGCTCTGGACCCCCTGGCGGTGGCACCATTCGTGAAAGGCCCGGAAGAACTCCAGCATGAGCTCCGACTGGGTCTTGTTGAAGTCATGGCGGGCACGCCGGACGGCTTCGCCGAAGGGCGTGTCGGCACTTTCCGGCGGCTCGATCAGCACAAACGGCAGATACGGCTCGATGGAATAGCCGCGGCGCTTCTCGAACTGTGCCGGGAAGTCATGGCTCCAGTTGGCATCGCCCAATTCCAGGCTGGGGCAGAATACCGCGCGGAATGCGTTTCCCAGACGGCCACCAAACAGTGGGGCGAGCGCATCGGAAATCCGATTCAGGTACTCGTCGATGGCCTGGGGTTGGTAGTGGTCCAGCACGAGGCCTTCCGCGCCGGGAGCGCCCTGGCCTACCTGCCGGAACTGACTCTGGAGGGTGACCGCATAGAGGAGGTACTCGCCGCCCGGCAGCCGCCGTCCCAATCGGGCCGGGTAGAAGCGGCCGGTTTCGTCCACCCCGCGCAGGGCGTCGATCACCTGATCCAGGCGCGTCGCGTTGCGGGGAACCAGTTTCAACTGCAGCAGGCGGCGGTGCGGGTCGTTGGGCATGGGCACGGTGCCCTCGTAGCGTCCCGGCAGCATGAGCTGCGTCACCGTGCATTGCACCCGCTGGAGGCTCTGCTCCGGGGTCACGAAGGGCGCGCCGAACGGCCAGCCACTGCCAGCGATGAAATCGGCGAACATACCCCGTTTGCGTGCTTCGTCAGCCGCCAGTCCGAGCAGTTGGTTCCACTCGGGAGTCAGCCACCGCAGGCCCGGCGTATCGGGTCGGCGATCCACCACCGGCAGGCCGACGGGGTTGATGTCCACGCCGCCGAAGCCCACCGCCTTGAGCACATCGAGTTCGCGGACGAGTTCGTCGCTGCGAATCTGGTTTCCATTCCACCACCAGCGCGCCAACGGGCGGCCTTCCGACGGCGGATTGCGGAAGTCCTCATACAGAGTGTCCCGCCTCGCAGGCGGCACGCCGGGGCTCTCGGCGCCGACCGCCGGCAGGGCACGTTTCCGGGTCGGCTGGCCCGGAGCAGGCTCTCGCCACCATTCGTCCTGTCTCACCAGGTCCCGCGCCGCCAAGGCGGTAGTCCGGTTCGCCCCTTTGAGGACCGGGTCGTCCCTGTCCCTCCCGAGGCATCGGACGCCATCGAGATACCCGACGAATCCTTTGTCGACCACCTGTGCCTCATTCACCGCGAAGACAAGAACCAACAGCAGAACACCCCAGGAGAACGTCATGGTCTTTCTCTTCTATGAAAGGTCAATCGTAGATGAAACACATGGTCATGATACCAGAGACCAGCGACTTGCTCCATCCGCACGGCGTCAATTCGTTACCGCCGTACGCAAGAATCAGCCCCGCTCAGTAACGGACGAAGAGGTGTGGGTGATGAAATCCGACGGGACCGCACCCAAGCGTTTGGCAAGCGGCGGCCGGCCCTGTTGGAGCCAGGATTCAGCGTACATCTACTATGCGTCGAGCACGGACAACACCCTATGTTCGATCGCCTTGGCCGGTCCAGAGACAGAGCCGAAACGGATTATGAAGGTTGCTCTGGGGGGCGGCCCCGTGACGAAGAACCTGTACAAGCTCAAGCTGCCGGCCACGCGTTTTGTCTTTCTGGATGATTTCGGTGAGGACTGGGATGCCGCCTGGGCCGTCTGCTGGAGCCGGCCCGCGTGGTGGAATCCGATTCCCGCCCGCCACGGCGCCGGCACGGTCATGTCATTCGCCGACGGGCGTGCTGACTGGTGGCCCTGGAAGGACCCGCGCACGATCGAATTGATGGTCAAATGGGACTGGGCGAGCCACGGCGACAATCTCAGTATCACCCAGGATGCGAATCCCGATTTGATGCGGGTGCAGAAAGCCGCGTGGGGCGAGTTGGGCTACACGCCCAAATCCGGATCCTGAGAAGTACAGGCTACAACTCAGAGCCTCCAACGGAATGATAACGCGACACGCTCATATCATTGCGAGCACGGCGAGGCAATTTCCCACCCGTGGGATTGCGATTGCTTCGTCGCCCTCGGCGCGAAACGCCGCTGCGCGTTGGGCTTCGCAATAACACATCCACGCTCATTCGGTCAGCCGACCGACTGTTGGCGACCCTGGTCCATCACGCACAAGAGCAGGCTCATTAGAGGGAACGACATGTTACAGACGGCAGCATGAGAGAGTGAGAGAGTTGTCGGCCCTTTTTGTCTTGCTTCGGTCATTGAAACCTGTGTACGTCCTCGGCCCTCATCATAACCTCCTTCCAGGACGGGACTTACGAAATGGAATATCTTGCTGGAGTGGCAGATAATGCGTGCCGCAGTTGTAGTCCGGTTGTACGGATTAACGATGTCGACGGCCATGAAAAAACGAAGGGCAACACCCTTCGTGGGCAGGTGAGTAAGGGATGGTCGGGAACGTCGAAGCGGACAGCGACCCCTGTAAGGACAACGCAGCTATTTGCGATCAGTGGTCCCGGCCGGCTTCGTCCGCTGCTCTCGCTGTTGGTGGTGATGTGCTCGCAGGCTCTGGTACGCATCGGCCGCGAGGATGTCGCCCACTCGGAAATCGCCAACTGCCGGGATAGAAATCCTTTTGCTGAAGTTCTTCTTCGCCGCTTGCCAGATCTTCTGCTCGTCCAAGGGCCCACGGTCGGTGGCAGACCCATTCTGATCCCCCAACTGCATCAGCTCTGGCAACGACAGGTTCTTCTTCTCGAGGTACTCCACGAGAGGCAGCAACCGTGCCGGTGGCTCGTCGTAGCCGTTACTCCAGCCGGCGCAGATTCGGATGGTGGCCAGATCATCCTTTCCAATCCGGGCCTGGCTGCCCCCGAACCCCGGAACGTTGTCGTAGCAGAACAGAGCGATATAGACTTCCTTATCATCCGGCAAGCCAATGAATGTCGCGCGAGGCACCGACATATGAGTCACACCAATGACATGTCGCACGAAGTCGTCGCCCCAGCCGTGGAAACCCAGCACAGAGTCGCCCAGCATGGGCACCGTGCTGAGGAACAGGAATGCGCCCGCTTCTTCTGGATCGTTCTGGACAGTGAGAACGCTATTGCCGAGGGGCCGGAGATAGACATGCGTCGTCTCTGCTGCCCGAACGTTGACGCCCTCGGCGACGCCGTGCAGCAGGACTACCGCGCTCGTTGCTTCACGGCCCGGAATGCCCACTGTGCCCGACCACGACTGTGCGATCAGCCGATACTCGCCGGGCGGGACCTTGTCGAACAGGAAATGGGAGTAGGTATCAGTGACCGCATGCCGAGGGTCACCGCCATTGTAGCCCGCCAGGAACGATTGGTGCGTTGCAGGGTCGAGCGGGTGTCCTGTCTTGGCATCGCAGATGAATACAACTGCCCGGCCGACATATTTCTGCTGGCCGGCAGCCGTTCCCAGCATCCCCTGAATCCGGCCGGTCTGGCCATCTGTGGCGGTAGAGGTCGTGGTGAACGCCCACAAGAGCATTGTCAGGCAGTAAAGGTACGTCTGAGACATAGGATGATTTCCAGGCGACTTACATCTACAGAGGCTGCCGGGACGACGCGGCAGCCCCCGGACACTATGTCAGGGAAGAATCGCCGCACGATTATTGTACGGGTGGTCGTGAAACCTGGCAAGCTCATTAGCTACCGGCTGGCGGCACTCGCCGATGGGGGCGTGGGCGAGGGTTCGGACAACAGATATTGTCGAGGCTGGTTCGAGGTTCTCGGTCTTGAGGCCTCTTTATGGTGGTTCCGTGGGCGATTCAGGCCCAAATTAAGGGCATACTGTAGCCTTGGGAAGCGCCAAAATGGCAGTGCAGAGTTCACGAGTGTACGTGTCTATTATTTGAGGGGATAGGCGGTGTCCGGAGTGGTCCCGCCAGCGCTTGACAGGTACATGTGGCTCGTGCTGTCGCGCGTTGTATGACGTTACTTGCCAGATGGATTGACGAACTCCTCGCGGCCGAGCATGCCGTCGCCGTTCCTATCGAAGCGTTGGAAGCGCGTTTCCGTGTCGGGCGGGTTCTTCAGTCCGGCCCTGTATTCTTCGAGCGACAACCTGCCGTCCTTGTTGGTATCCCAGCCGTCGAAGATCTTGCCGCGATCCGGTTTCGCCCCGGCCTTGCCCGTCTGCGGAGCTGGCTTGCCTTTCGTGGCGCGTGTTGCCGGCGTAGTCGTGCTTTGGCTGATGCAGTCCGGATTGGGTTTTTCAGGCAGCGAAGATTTCCAGTCGAGCGCGAGTCTGGAAAGTCGCGCGACGATCTCAGGGTTTTCTTTCGCGACGTCCTTCGCCTCGGCGCGGTCGTCGACGAGCTGGTGGAGTTCCACGCGGCTGGCGTCGTAGGTCATCGCGAGTTTCCAATCGCCCTCGCGCACGGCCAGACGCGGCCACCAATCCGGTTCCGTTTTGTTTCCGCGCCATTCCCAGAAAATCGGTCGCGTGCGTAAAACTCCCCTGCCATTGAATGCAGCGAGAAGATTCTCGCCGTCGCCGTGATAGTCATCGGGTAGCTTCAGGTCTGCGGCGGCACAAAGCGTCGGCAGCAAGTCAACCGCGGTCACAACCGTTTTCTCATTCTTCGCTCCCGCGGGCGTGTGGCCGGGCCAGCGGACGATGAAGGGCGTGCGCACACCCCCCTCAAAGAGGCTGCGTTTGCGTCCGCGCAGGCCGCCGGTGTCGCCGACGCTGTAGTAGGTGTCGTAGCCGCGCGCGCCGACCGTCACGTCCTCGGCAATCTGTCTTCTTGTGCTCGTCCATTCGGGTCCGTTGTCGCTGGAGAAGATGACGATCGTGCTATCCTCGACCCCGGTCTCCTTCAGTGCGGCGAGAATGTGGCCGACGTCGTTGTCACCATCGGTGATGACGGCGGCATACACCTGCTTCTGCTCATCGAGATGCTTCCACTTTTCTATCGACTCCTTCGTCGGCACGTGGGGCGTGTGGCTCTCGTGCAGCCAGACGTTCACATAGAACGGACGGCCCTTGCTCGCGCGCATGAAACGCACGGCGTTGCGCGCCGTGTCGTGCAGTCCCGCCTGATCGCGCACTCCGCCCGGCCCGTTGAAGACAGCGAATTCGTCGAAGCCATACGCCGACGGCAACGGCGCGCCTGCCGCACCCGTGTTGGTCAGATGCCATTTGCCGAAATGACCGGTGCGATAGCCGGCGTTCTGGAGAAAGTGGGCGAGCGTCGGCGCCTTCGGATCAAGCCAGTCCGGCATGCCACGCTCCACATTGACGCCCGGCGCGAAGTGCTGGTGAATGGAGAATCGTGCCGGATACAGCCCTGTCGTCACCGCCGTCCGGCTCGGCGAGCAAACCGGGTTCAGAACGTTGAACTGCTGGAAATCAATTCCCTCGCTCGCGAGCCGGTCCAGGTGCGGCGTCTTCAGCCACGGATGCCCGCGGCACGACAGATCCCCCCAACCCCAATCGTCGGCGAAGATAAAGACAATGTTGGGCTTTGGAGAGAGAGCACGTGGGGCCGCGGCGCCTTCGGTCGGCGTCCACAACCGGCCGGTCAGCAGGCCGCCCACCGACCATTTCAAGAAATCCCGACGTTCCATTCCTCGGGCCGCCATATTCTTGCCTCCTGCAGAGAGATTCTTCTGCGACCGGTCCTACTGTCCCCAGCACTCCACCGTACCATTTCGCAACGCGACGTATAGCCGACCACGAGCGGCCGCCAGGCCATCAAAGACTGGCATAGCCCGCAAGGTGTTCTCGGAGATCTTCTGGCCGTCGGCCGCGCGGACGATCCGCAGGTACACGCCGCTGTGACCCTCAAAGCTCGCCAGCGCCTCTGCCTCGTTCTTGAAAGCCAGCAGATTCGGATCCTTCTGCGCCAAATCCACCGGTCCTGCCACCGCCAACCGGTCGGCGCCCAGCACCATAGCGCGAACGATCAGCGACTGCGTGGTGGTCCAGATCGCAGGGGGCCCGCCCGCTGCCTTCTTCTTGCCGTTGGCAGGTGGCGTGGCCTTTCGCTCCGTGCCGAAGAGCCGATGGACATCCTCGCGATGGCCGGTTGGTCCGGCAACGACTTTCTCGCGGCCGTAGCCAAACACGTGGTCGTTGTTGAAAGACAGGATGCGACCGGACGGGAATGTGTTGGCCGCGTTCGCCCAGCCACTCCAACCCGCACCGGGCATGCCGGCACCGAGGATCCAATAGGTGCGGACGAACCATTCCTCTCCGAGGAACCCCGTGATGGAGAACGGGTGTGGCTTCGTCGTTTCTGTCCGCTGGCCCTGCCGATCAAACGTAAAGTATTTCAGGAACACCAGATCGCCGTCCCCCGAAAGGACGTCGGAGGTGGTGCCCTCCATGTTGAAACTGGCTTCGGGCACGAGTTGCTGGCCGGTTTGCGGGTCCAGATGGTACAGGACGGTCTTCGATAGCTCCTGGCCGGTCGTTGGGTCGAGGCGGTACAGCACGATTCCGCCATCCAGATACGACGAACGGCCTGCAGTTGCATAGAGCATGTCGTTCTGCACGAGCACGGCCCCATGGACAGGCCAGATCGATTCGAGTTGTCCGTAGACTTCCACAAGCCGCTGCGCCGGCGCCGCGCGGAACCGCCAGACTAACGTGCCTTCCGCCGCATCCACGGCATAGATCCAGCCGTCGGCGGACCCGAAAAGGACCATTCCCTTGTGGACGGTCGGCGGACTGTCAATCCGCCCGCCGGCGGTGAACTGCCAGAGTTGTCGGCCATCTGCGGCGGCGAGGGCGTGGACCGTATGCGCATCGGTCGCGGCTACACAGACTCTCCCATCCGCCACGACCGGTTGTGTCAGCCGGCCGCCGACGAACGCAGACCATTGCCGCACCACCGCATCGGGAATGGCTCCCGCCACGGTCCCGCTGCGGCGTGCATCATGCCGGTACATCGGCCAATCCTCGGCTTGCGGTGTGGGAGCGAACAGCGGTTTGCCATACTGCGGCCCTCTTTCGAGCACAGGCTGCTCCGGGAACGGCATCCCGCTGGTCTTGTCCCGCTGCGGCGCCGCGGCGAAGAAACCCGCGACCTTGACGCAGAGGAAACAGGCGCACGCGTTGGGCGGCGCGTAGAGCAAACCATTGGCCGGCATAATCCCGTACTGACAGGTGCCGCGAATCCAACTGTTGTTACTCAGCCAACCCTGAGCGAGGCTGAGCACCTCAATGCCGGACTTGCCGGTGAAGATGAATCGTTCTGAGGCTTTGTCTCGGTAGCAGCGGTGATGCGGCATGCCGACCTTGGGGGCTTTGGTGTTGATCTGTTTCGCGAGCGCGCCCGTCTTGAGGTCGAGTCCCTGGAAGTCCGGCCCGACCCAGACTACACCAGCGATGACGAACAGATCCACCGGAGAGTTGTACCCCTCTCGGCAACCCGATGACCACAACTCCCTGCCGTCTTTGGCCGCGTAGGCCCTCAACGTGCTCTTGCCGAAGCGCGGGAAGCCCGGCTCGTTGAAACCATTGACGCCCCACGTCACCGTCCCGGTGGACGGCGTGGTCTCGGCCTTGTCCCCGACATCCCGGTCGGCCAGCAGAATCACCTCGTCGGTTGCCACCAGGGTGGGTGCGGAGAAGCTCAGCCGCCGCGCCGGGGTGGGACGGGCGGTCCTCCAAATCTCTCGGCCCGAGGATGCCCTGAGACAGACGATGCCGAACGAACTCTGGTAGTAGAGCTGCGTGCCTTTCACCGCCAGCGTCAGCGGCAGGAGGTACTCATCCTTGGCGAAATCCTTTCGCCACAGCGATCTTCCGGTGGCGGCCTCGATCGCTGTGATGTACCGAAAATCCGTAGGGGCCGGTTCGCCGCGCGCGAACAACCCGCCGCCGGTCCGCTCCACCTCCGAGGTTCCCACCACCAGATAGAGGACGCCGTTGTCGACGAGAATTTCCTCCGTCCGCTCGGTGTCTTTGTACTCGCACACTGTCTGGCCGGTCGCCGCATCCAGGGCCAGCACTGAACCTACGAGGCTCGGGGTCACGTACACGCGGTCCCCAACGGCCACTAGCCGGCGCGGCAGGTGCACCGGCCCCGCGCGAAAGTGGCGTGCCGTTGAAGGCGTCCCGCGCGACGAGCTTCCAATCGCTCTGAAAACGGATGGAAGCCAGGAGGGCCTCATCGACGATGTAGAAGATGCGTCCCTGTGCCGTCACGGCAGCGCTCATGCTGGCAAGTTCCTCATGGCTGCGACCCCAGCGTGGCTCCGCCACCCATTGGATCGAGCGGGGAATACCCACCGCGGTGTCCATCGCCACCGCGTTGTTGTCTGGGCCGTGGAGATAGTGGGTCCACTGATCGATCGCCTTCGGCCACGGCTTCACGGTCTTCTGGCCGCCGATGAGTGCCACCCCGTTCGGCACGAGCACCCGGAGCACTTCCGCCATGGGGATCCTGCCGAGACGGTCCGCGACGACCAGATTCACCAGGTTGCCCACATAGGGCAAACGGTCGCCCGTCCACGGCTCGACTGACACCGGCCCGTACAGCCCCAGCGACCGGAGATACTCGCGCGCTGCGGTGACATCCGCGTCGAGGCCATGGACGAGGAAGCTGTCATTTGCGTGAAGGGCCGCCGTTAACGTGCCGTCGCCGCAACCAAGATGAACAACCAACCCGCCCCGGATGCCAGTCCTGTCCAGAATCTGACGTGCTTCTTCGGCACGCGGTGACTTGGCCGACGCATGGATGGCGATGACCGTCTTCACAGCCGGCGCCGCGAGCGAAAAGGAAAGCGCGGCCAGGCAGAGGCCCAGCCGGATGGCTGCACGCCCCTGCGTGGGAACCGGATGTCCTTGGGGCCACATCGGTCTCATCCTCTCAACTCCCTTCGTTTCGAATCCCAGCCGGGATTCCGTTCTGGACCTCGTCGATCCTCTCTTGATACCGTTATGCAAAAACCGGCCGGTCCTCAACACCTGACCGGCCGGTCCAGTATACTCCGCCGCGGCCGCTTGATGATACTGATGGCATCGCCGGGCATGCGCTATGCGCTGGGGGATACGACCATCACGGGCTATTTGACGGGGTGCCCAAATCCGATATCGTCAAAGTACAGCATGCCCACGACGCCCGCTTTCGGGCTGGTTCGGTCGCCGACGCCCAGCGTGAGCTTCTTCACTGCCGCCAAATTGACGCCCGGCGAACTCAGATCACTCAGCGGAATCCGCCATTCGGTCCAGGCGGTCGCGTTGGTCGCGGCGGCATTCGCGTGGACGACCGTTGCCTTCTTGCCGGCCTTGTCCTCGACTGTCAGGTACAGCGGCGCGGGAGCATTGGTCGGCATCGCCGCCCCGATCGCTACCACTTGCCATTGGCCGGTGACCGTGCCGGTGGTGGCGACATTGGAG
>JALORE010000249.1 GCA_025459125.1 Planctomycetota bacterium
AGACAATTGCCCCGAAAGCTGTTGGAGTGGCTACAGCGATCGCGACGCAGGTCAGAACTACAAGCGTCCTCATGGCCGGTTCCTCCTTCTGCAACAACCGATGTGGACTTCGGTGTGCGCAAGCCAACCGAAACTCGCCTGTTTGCGCTGCTTGACTTGTAAGACGTGTTGCTTTGGCGGCTCGGCTGGTGCGTGTTGCCTGGGCGCACGCACTGAGTAACCATTCATAGATTACCCGCCGCCGGCGGGGTCCGTCAAGAGGAAAACTGGAGTGTCGCGACGGCCGACACGACCGTCGACAGCTTGCGCGGAACCGCTGGGGCGGCGTGCTTCCTGAAAGTCAAATCGCCCAATCACTCCCAGAAAAGCTAACGGAGAGGGCGGGATTCGAACCCGCGGTACCCGTAAGAGCACACTGGTTTTCGAAACCAGCTCGATCAGCCACTCCGACACCTCTCCGTGTCATAATGAGCCACGCGCCGCCATGCAGACGCGTGCAACTCCTAAGTGCCGATCCTATTGTATCTTGCCTTCGCCCCGACGCAAGTGGAAAAGAGGTTCATCCGGTTTAAGCGTACTTGCCGCCCCAGCAGGCCCCACCCTCTGGGGGCTCTGCCCTCCCTGCTCCACAGATCCCCGCGACGCCTCACACCTCCGGGCGCCGTCCCGAGATCAATCCCACAGAGGCGGTTCAGGGGGCGTGGACGTACGCCCGTGCCCGCCGCCCGTCCAGCATCTGAACAACGTCGCGTCTACGTCGAACCTTCTCCGGAGGCGGTTCATGGGCCGAACCCCTCTTGAAGACGGCCCATGGGCGGATTGGGTTCCCAGACGCGATGCGTGGCGTTTGGGGCCCTTCCTGCGGAAAGAATCCGATGAACAGCTTCGCTTTCCGCTTTCCGGTTGCAGCCACTGGTGCCCGGTCTCTTGGTGGTTCCGGGCACGGTGTTCTTGGTTCTTTCGGACCTCCGGGCCGTACCAGGTGTTCGCCGCCAACGGCCCCCCGGGAACGGAAACAACCGCCTGCCCCACGCCCCTGAACCGCCTCTTCTCTTTTTTTCTTGCCGGTTCTGTCCTGCTGTTGCGGCGGGCCAAGTACGCGAAAACCGGAGGAGCCGGGAAGAAGAACATCTTGAGGCCTCATGCCTCCCGAGACTTGCGGGCAAGGGTGTTGGCGCCGTACAATTCTTGCCATCGCGTACAAACCGGACCAAGGAGAGCATACGAGAGGATACCTTGATGGTTACGAGGGTACAGCACCCCAGCTGTGGGCAAGCGATTGCCATAGTCTGGTCAGGATGGGTGTTATTCACCTCGGTCGGCATGTGTACGGCCGCCTCGTCGCAATCGCTGCGCTGGAGCCTCCACGCTTCGAGAGATGCCCACTATCCTGGAGAGCCGGTGTTGCTGACGCTGACCGTCAGCAACAGTGGCGATCAAGGACAGGCAGCCTACTTCGAGGACGACTTGGAGGTATCTTCCGTGGAAATTCGCAACCTCTCCGGCGAAGTTCTTACCCGGGGCAGCACGATCAACCGCGCCGCGGGCGGCATACGCCCGACACCCTTGCAGGCTCCGCCGGGGCGGACCTCCAGCCGATCGGTCGTCCTCAATCGCTGGTGTTCTACCTTGTTACTGCCGGCCGGCACCTACGAGGTAGTGTGCCGCGTCAGGTGTCGATTAGCTCCTGAAGACCCGGCGCAGCCAGGCACAGGGTTGCGCTGGAGAGGCTCGGTTCAGACGAAGGAACTCAGAGTAAACGTCAGCATCGTGCAAATGGATCTTCAGAAGTTCAGAGACAGGCTGGAGAGACGGAGAACGCAGGCGTTCCCGACCGCGTTCATGGAGAAGTTCCCCACCGTAGCGGAGGAGTATACGGCGAGAGAAATGCTGGCCTCGACCGAGTCGACTCTGGCCGTACCATACCAGTTGCAGATGCTGACGGGCGGGGGATTGGCTACGGCCCTAGGGCGTGACGCGGTCAACTCCCTCGCCAGGTCGAACACTCTCGAGGCGGCGGTCGGGTTGATGAAGCTCATCGAGAACGGCAAATCCCAGGATGTCCGGTGGGACTTGATACAAGCCGTGTACAGGCTGCGCGAAAGCGGACAGCCGGAAATCATCACGGCTACCGACGGGTTCATCCAAAGCTACGAACGCTCCCTGCTCCGATGGCACCAAGTGGAACGCGACGTTTCGAATTGAGCGCTGTGGCGTGGAACCTCCACCCTACCAGGTGTAGTGCGCCTTATAGGTAACGACCTTCTCCTGCCCGGCGGGGACCCGGACGCGGAACTCGATCGTCTGGCTGTCGGTCTTGGTGAACGGATCGGAGCTCTCCACGATCCGCCAGTTGATCCAGCGGTAGAGATGCTCGACCACGCGGATCTCGACGGAGCCGCTTTCCTTGCGGTTGCGCACCTTGATCTCGAAGGCCTCATCCAGCCAGTTCCGCGCGGTGTCGATCTGATAGTCCGTCCGCCGCCGCTCGCCGACGAGGTCGAAGGCATCGCCCGTGTAGACGCGGACGGTCTCATCCCGCGGCGTATGGTCGATGGTATTCTCGCCGATGAATTCGAGCTGGCCGTCGTCGTCCCGCTGGTAGAAACGCATCCGCCCGCGCGGCAGCGGCATTCCCAGGTGGTTCTCCTTGGTGTTCTGGAGCTCCCGCATCACCCAGACCTTGGGATTGGACTGCGTGCCGTAATCCCGGTCCTGGCGCAGGCTCTCCGGCGAGTAACGCGTACGGTTGTGGTCGATCCGGGCCCCATCGTAGACGTAGAGGCGCTGGGCCCGGACGCCCTCGGCCCGGAGGAACTCGACCTGCTTGGTCTCGCGGTCATGCAGCGTCGTCGGACGGTTCAGGGTGTACAGATGGTACTCCTCGAAAGCCTTCTCGGACACGGGAGCCGGCATGGCGGCGGCCGCACGGGAATAGTACACATCCGCTTCCATCATGCCAGATCCCGGCTGAATTTTGCTGACGTCGCCGGCCATGAGCTTGATATGGGCGTTCTCGAACGTCTTGCCGCTCTGGTTGTCCATCGTGACCCAGCCGATCACATCGATCGCGTCGTCCTGGGACCGGGCGAGCATGCTGTAGTCCGCCTCCCAGCTCATGCCGCCGGTGACGTAGCTGAGCTCCGCGTCGAGCTTGCCGGGGGCATCGGTCTCCAGCAGCCAGTGGATCGTCGGCTTCAGAATGGTGTCGTCCCCCAGCGCCGGAAACAGCGGCTGGCCCGGCAGACTGAACCGCAGCCTCCCGTTGACCTCGATGATCGGCTGGCCGCCTTCTCCGTAGGCGTAGGCGACCTGGCGCTGGGCGTACTGGCTGCCGTAGCGCTGCATGCCGGAGCGGTGCGGCTCGTAACCGCTGCGGACGATCCGCCCGCGCACGATCTCTTCCTTCCCCTCGCCGCGTAAGACCAGAAAGTCAATCTCCTTGCCCTCATACAACGACAGCAGCAATCCCTGCGAGACGGGATCGGCCCGGTAGTTCTGCTCCAGGATCTGCAGGGCACGTTTACCCTGCGGATCGCGCAGGATCACCGAGTCCGGCTCCACGTGCGCCGTAATCTGCGTCACACTGACCTGGTTGGTCCCGCGCTGCAGATCCAGACTCAGCGACTCGCGCACGACGGCGAAGTTCTGATTGTAGATCGTCAGGGACGATTCCGCCCCCGCGCCGGCCGCCAGCGCCAGCAGCACCACGCTCGCGATTCGGATGCCCATATTCCGGTCCATCGTATCCTCCCTTCTTCTCTCTCGCGGTTCGTCCCTGCCGCCGGCGCTTCATCCCGCGTGCGAGCGCCGGCGTTTCAGCTACTCTACTGACGATCATCATAGCCTCCCCGGTGGACCGCACTAAAGCAAATTCCGCACCAGACCTGCCAAATGGTGCACCTGCCCTGCGTCGGCGTCGTCCAACCTGAAATCTCAAACCGTGGGTGAAAAGCGGCACGGGCATGGCGGCATCGGCATCCCCCGCCTGCACGGGGGCAGGCTCGGTCGATGCGGCCCGTGCCGGGTGCTGTCCGCCAGAAAAAAATTCTTCGTTCTGGATCGACCGCGCGCAAGCTGCGCGCCGGGAGGGCGAACATAGAGGTGAGCCGCGAGAGCCGAGATCGCTGGATCGAGGCCGCGGCACCGTGCATCGGCCACCCGCGGGGGCCGCAACGCCCGCGAGAAGGACCTGATCCGTCGGTAGCAGGGGTTGCCTGTGCCGAGGACCCAGCCCTGCCCGAGCAGGGAAAGGAGGTTACACAATGAAGCGGTTGCCAGGAAACAGATGGTCGTGTGGCGCGACGTACCGTCCCTCGCGGCCCGGGGTCGGCGGCTTCACCCTGACGGAACTTCTGGTCTCGATGTCGATTGTGGCCCTGCTGCTGGGGCTGCTGCTGCCGCATCTTCTCCGGGCGCGGCGCAGTCCCCAGGCAGTGAAGCTCCAGGCCGAGCTCCGCAGCATTGCTATCGCGATGCTGGAGTACACCCAGGATCACGACGGGGCGTTCCCCAAGGTCCCCGCCACCAAGCTGACGGAGTCCACCCAGCGGGTCCGCAAGGCCCTGGAGCCCTACCTGAAGGACGAAGAGCTCCTCCGCAAGCTGGATGAGATGGGCTGGCGGTATACGATCGACCCGAAGTGCAGTCTGAGCTCCGTCAAGCTGGATCAGATCCGTAACCCCAGCCGCGTACCCATCGGCGGCGAGCAGATCTCCGGCTTGCGCTCCCAGGGGAAGCTCCAGGTGATCTTCGCCGACGGCCACGTCGGGCCCATGACGCAGGAGGAGTTCTACATGGCTATCCGGTCCCCCATCGCCGAGGGGAGGATCGCGGGCCAGGTCACCATCGATGATGTCAACAACGTGATTCGCTTTCAATAACCCTCTTACCCCAGTAAGGCGCGCTGTCGCCAAGAAAGGACGTGTCCCATGAGAAGCAAGCAGATGTTGGTGCGGTGTGGAATTCTGGCCGTGGTGCTGATGAGTACGGGTGTCGTGGCGGCGGCCCCCAGCCCCGCCCAGGTCTGGCCCAGCCTGGCCGGTGGCCTGGTCAGCCTGGAGGTTACCCACGGTTACTACGAGTGCGAGATGCCGCAGCTTACCGCCTACGGCGTCGATTGGTACGGCCGGCTGTGGCTGTGGTTCTCCTGTCCGACCTTCGGGTCAACGATCCGGTACACCGGGGACGGGTCCGACCCGCAGTGGTATTCACCCGTCTGCAACGGCGTGCTGATCGTCACCGGCACCGGGACGCTGAAACTGCGGGCCTTCGCGAACGGCATGTGGCCCAGCCACGTCCTCACGATCACCATCGAATGATCCTGCCGCCGCCCCGGGCGGCGTGTGCCCCGGGATCGCAGCACGACATCGCGAGCCGAGCCGATCGCCCCGAGGGGTTCCCAGACCTCCGGGCGCCGGCGGGGCTCGCGATGTCGTATTCGTATCCCACCGCGAACGAAACATCCTCGGCCGTTCGGAGTACCACGTTGACGCGGGTCCGGATCTCCCGAGCCACTTCACGCCCCGAGCGACCGAATCGCGCCGGACGGGAACAACTCGGCAGGACGGTCAACGAGATACGGCTAGTGGGCTTGATTTGATCCGAGCAAGCGGATAGCATCACGATGCGGTTGCCCGCCGGATGCCGCGGCCGGCCGGCTCGGGCGTCCCGGGGCGGCCTGGTGTCGAAGGAACGGCCAGTCGTTTTCAGGGGGTTCAGGACAATGAAGCGTTTGTACATTACCATGGGATTGCTGTTGATGGGTGCGGCCCCGCGCGGGTACGCGGACAATGCGAAGGAGAGCCAGTTGAAAGAATTCATCGCTTCTCACGTCGAGAAAATCAAGCCGTTGGACAAGCAGGCGAACCTGGCCTGGTGGGACGCCGCGGTGACCGGCGATCCCAAGGCCTATGACCGCTCCAGCGAGCTGCAGTTGCAGATCCGCCGGATCTACAGCGATCCGCAGGATTTTGCCCTGCTGCAGGGGCTCAAGAAGTCCCGGCAGGTCAAGGACCCGCTCCTGGCGCGGCAACTGACGGTCCTTCATAACGCCTACCTGGCCAACCAGATCGAGCCGGGGCTGCTCAAGCAAATCGTCGAGCTGGGCACCCAGATCGAGAAGAACTTCAGCACCTTCCGCGGCGCCATCGACGGCAAGAAGGTTACCGACAACGAGATCAAGGATCTCCTCAAGGACCAAACCGATTCCGCCCAGCGGCACAAGGCGTGGCTGGCGAGCAAGCAGGTGGCCGAGGTGGTGGCGCCCGACCTGATCCGGCTGGTCAAGCTGCGCAACGAGGCCGCCCGCAAGTTGGGCTTCGACAACTATCACACGATGGCCCTGGCCACCGGCGAGCAGGACGTCAAAGACCTGGACCGGATCTTCGCCGATCTGTACCAACGGACGAATAAGCCCTTTGCAAAGGTCAAGGCCGAGCTGGACGGTATTCTGGCGAAGAGATACGGCGTGGCGCCGGCGGAGCTGAGGCCCTGGCATTACCACGACCCATTCTTCCAGGAAACGCCGATGGTCTACGACCTCGACCTGGACGTCTATTATGAGGACAAGGATGTCCGCAAGCTCGCGGAGCAGTTCTATGCGGGCCTTGGCCTGCCGGTCGACGCCATCCTGGCCCACAGCGACCTCTATGAAAAAGAGGGCAAGAATCCGCACGCCTTCTGCACGCACATCGACCGCGAGGGCGACGTGCGCATCCTGTGCAATCTCAGGAACAACGAGAATTGGATGGAGACGATCCTGCACGAGTTGGGCCACGGCGTGTACGACAAGTACCTCGATTTCAGCACGCCGTACCTGCTCCGCACGCCGGCGCATACCTTCACGACCGAGGCGGTCGCCATGTTCTTCGGCCGGCTCAGCCGCAATCCCGCCTGGATGCAGCAGATGCTGGGCCTCTCCGACGCCCAGCGGGCCGAGATCGAGAAGGTCGGCGGCAAGTACGCCCAGCTCAAGCAGCTCATCTTCGCCCGCTGGGACATGGTCATGTACTACTTCGAGAAGGGCCTGTACGCCAATCCCGACCAGGATCTGACGAAACTGTGGTGGGACTTGGTCGAGAAGTACCAGTTGGTCAAGCGGCCGCCGAACCGCACGAATCCCGACTGGGCCGCCAAGATTCACTTCTCCGTGGCCCCGTGCTATTACCACAACTACCTGCTGGGCGAGCTGCTGGCCTCGCAGTGGCAGCACACCCTCGTCAAAGAAGTGCTCGCCCTCAAGTCGGACCAGGGTGTCAGTTATGTCGGCCAGAAGCAGGCCGGGCAGTTCCTCAAGGAAGAGGTCTTCGAGGCCGGCAACCGCTACCCGTGGAACGAGATGATCCAGCGCTCTACGGGCGAGCGCCTGACCGCGAAGTACTTCGTGGACCAGTTCGTGAAATAGATAAGGAGATCGATACTCAATGGACCTGCAGAACAACTCGCTCCCCGAAATCACGATCAAGGGCGTTATCCTGGGTGTGATCCTGGCCGTGATCCTGGCGGCGGCCAACGCGTACCTGGGCCTGTTCGCCGGCATGACGGTCTCGGCCACGATCCCCGCCGCCGTCATCTCGATGGGCGTGCTGCGCTTCTTCAAACACAACAACATCCTCGAGAACAACATCGTGCAGACCTGCGCCAGCGCGGGCGAAGCCATCGCCGCCGGCTGCATCTTCACGCTGCCCGCCCTGATCCTGCTGCAGCACTGGACGACGTTCGATTACGTCTGGGTCACCATCATCGCCGGCTTCGGCGGCGTGCTGGGCGTGCTGTTCACCATCCCCCTGCGGCGCAGCTTCATCATCGACAGCAAGCTCCAGTTCCCGGAGGGCATCGCCACCGCCAAGGTCCTGGAGAGCGGCCAGATGGGACCCGAGGGCCTGCGCAAGATCGTCCGCACCGGCCTGGCCGGCGGGTTCTTCAAGCTGATCGCCGACCTGGTCGGCCTGTGGCCCGACAAGCTCCAGGTCACCCGCGCCATCGGCTCGAGTGTGACCGCCTTCGGCGCCAATCTCAGTCCCGCCCTGCTGGCGGTCGGGCTGATCGTCGGGCTCAATATCGGCATCCTCATGTTCCTGGGCGGCGCCGCCAACTGGCTGATCGCCATCCCCATCTATTCGCACTTCCACCCCCGGCCGGAGGACCTGTCCATCGTCGAGTGGGCGGAGAAGATCTGGCGCGATCAGACGCGCTACATCGGCGTCGGCGCCATGCTGATCGGCGGCCTCTGGACCGTCTTCAAGATGCGTAAGACCCTCCTCAAGGGCATCACCAGCGGTCTGCAGGCGTACCGCCCGGTCGAGGGCGGCGGTCCGGCCGTCGCGGTCCCGCGCACCGAGCGCGACATGCCGATGAAGTGGATTCTCATCCTGATGGTGCTGTCGGTGATCCCGCTGTTTTTCGTGTACCAGGCCTTCGTCCAGAAGATCCCGGTCTCCGTGACGATGGCGGTGCTCATGCTGATCGCCGGCTTCGCCTTCTCCGCGGTGGCCGCCTACATGGCAGGCCTGGTCGGGTCCAGCAACAACCCCATCTCCGGCGTCACGATCACGACCATCGTGTTCTCGGCCTTCTTCCTCATGCTCCTGATCGGCAAGGGCGCCCCCATCGGTCCGGCGGCGGCGATCGTCATCGGCGCCGTCGTCTGCTGCGCCGCCTCGATCGCGGGCGACAACCTGCAAGACCTCAAAACCGGCTATATCGTCGGGGCCACGCCCTGGAAGCAGCAGGTCATGCTCGCCATCGGCACCCTCACGGGCGCCGCGGTGATTGCCCCGGTCCTGACGCTCCTGCAGCACGCTTACGGCTTCGCGGGCCAACCGACGCCTGCCGCCCGCCCCCTGCCGGCGCCGCAGGCCAACGTCATGGCCGCCGTCGCCAAGGGTGTCTTCCAGGGCGGGCTGCCCTGGACCTTCATCTTCATCGGCATCGCGGTCGCGGTCGGCCTGATCATCCTGAACGCGCTGCTCGAACGCAGCCGCAGCACCTTCCGCACGCCGGTCCTGGCGGTGGCGATCGGCTTCTACCTGCCCTTCTCGCAGTCGGTGACGATCTTCTTCGGCGGCCTGGTGGCCACCCTGATCAAGCGGGCCGTCACCCGGCTCCGCGCGGACAAAGAGACGCAGGAATCCTCCGAACAGAACACGGTCCTGTTCGCCTCGGGCCTGATCACCGGCGAGGCCCTGATGGGCATCATCGTGGCCATCCCGGTGGTCCTCATGAAGAGCCGCGGCCTGGACCTGCCGCTGACGAGCCTCTGGCAGCAGAAAGCCGCCGCCACGCTCCCCGGCGTCCGCGAGGCCATCGCGACCTACGGCGCCTGGGTCGGCCTGGCGGTCCTCATCCTGATCGCCTACTGGTCCTACCGCGCCAGCCGCCGGACCTCGTAACCCGCGCGGCTCGCACAGGGTGCGGCCGGCATGCGGTGGCGGACTCACGCCCTCCGCGCAGGGCGAGCGTCCCCGCTCGCCTGAGACGCCGTGCGCGGACGCACGACCTACGGAGAGTGGTCTACGATGCCGTCAGATTGCCGAATTTGGGGGGGCAGAACTCATAAGGTGCTCGGCATGGCGGAAACCTCCGGGACCTCTCCGTTTCCATGCCGAGAGTCCTCACGCATCCGCAACTGATTGCCTACTGCAGTTGGCCGATATCCCAAAGCCGCAGCCCAGCGATCTTCCGGAAATGGGGGTCAAACGTGACGAGAACGGAACCCGTCTCAACGGCATGCGCGGCAATCCACACATCATTCAGCGGTATGGGCGTACCCGCACGCCGCAGCCTATGCTTGATTTCTGCAAAGACCTCGGCGGTCTCTCGTGTAGCCGAGAGAATCCGAACCGTCGGCCGACGGAGGAACCGTTCGAGCAACTCCTTGTTCGCGGACTCCTTTGAACCCCCTTTGAAACCGGCGAACAACTCGCCCAGAACGAAGACGGACAGGTACACGATGTCCGCACGACCGAGCAGATCCAAAATTTCGGTACTTCCGCGGAGCAGATGGCTATAGGCACTCGTGTCGATCAGGACTTTTCTCATTGCCAGTCGCGCGGATCGACCTTGCGGAGATCCTGCGTGTTCTTCTCGAATTCCGCCGCCTCGGCTCTGGTCCAGACACCGCAGAACTCACGGAAATCGGCCTTCTGGTCCCCGTTACCGCCCGGCGTCAGACCAAGGGCCTGGCGCAGGAGCCTCTTCACCGTCTTGTTCAGGCTCAGTCCCTCCTCGCGCGCCTTCTCCTGGATCAGAGCTTCCAACGCATCGTCCAAGTCATGGATCGTGATGGACTTCATGGCGATACCTCATCTGTGCACCACAATGGTTCATCTATGGTGCATTATACGACGCCCAGAACCATATGGAAAGGCTTTTCTACAATAACCAGTCCAAACACTCCAC
>JALORE010000032.1 GCA_025459125.1 Planctomycetota bacterium
CACGGCGTGGTCCATGCGAGGTAGGTTACAGCATACCCGTCGCGCGGACGCGCCGGTCCAACTCCTTGAGTTTGAGGCCGAGGGCCGTGTCGTGGGTGCCCAGGGCTTCCAAACGCTGTACGACGTGCAGCACGCCGCTGCCGTCGCGAAAGCCATATTGGGCCGCCACGTCCACCAGCCTTTCGCCGCCCAGCCGGACACGGGCCCAGATCTGGACCCGCCGGTCGGTCTCTCCTTGGAGCACCTGCTCCAGAAGCCCGTGCCGCTCCATCTGGCCCGCGCGCCGGCTCCACGCGATCTCCTCCCGGCCGCTCGAGTGGCCCACGTACGCCTTGACCTTATCCCACAAGCGCCGGGAACCCAGAACGAAACCGCCCTGAACGCCGCCCAGGGATCGGGTACGCATTGCCCAAAGCAGGTGGCGATCTGGCGACGGTACACGTGCACGACCAAGCCGAACTGCCCACACGCTTGGGCCAAGGTATCCAGAAATGTCTGACGGTCCGCATCACCGCGATAGATCGCCTTCTGCTCATTGCCGCGAGCCGTGACGTGATAGACCGCCCCCTCGTATTCCACTCGTATGGGTCTGGCCATGACGGCCAGCGTATCCCGGTCCCTTCCCTCTGTCACGTGTCAAGAGTTGACCCCGAGCCGTCCCCGAGCCATCCTTTCCTTGCAGCGGACGGGATGGGCTTGGGGCCCATGCGGGGGATGCTCCGAAGGCGGCACCACGGAACCGCATGGGCTGAAGCCCATCCTGCATGCCCAGACCGCCAAGTATCTGAAGTTGGCGGCCTGGCGCTCTGACGGTGCCGCAGCACTCGGATGCTCAAGATGCTCACGTTCCTGAAGGAACCGCATGGGCTGAAGCCCATCCTACATGCTTCGTCCCTCGCCCCTGCGGTCTCCAGTCTCCGGCCCTCCCGGGGCAAAATGTGCGGAACAAACCCAATTCTGGGAGCAGGTCAATGAAGGGTAAGTTCGGCCCGATAAATAGGTTATGGCAAAACACGCGGGCTCTGAGCCTGGGAAAACAAAGCCAATTTCCGGCGGGGCCGGAAGGGACGAGGCCCGGGGGATGTTGTACGAACAAAGCCAATTGGGACTCATCCGGTTTGAGCGTATTTCCTTGAAGATCGCCAAACGCCTTGAAGATCGCCAATGTGAAAAGTTGGCGATCTTCGCGTTTTTGGCGTGATTTCGGGGTTTTTGCGGGTTGAAGATCGCCAACGCTGGAACTTGGCGATCTTCACCGGCGGCCGCCGCGACCGCACCGCGCGGATCGCCGTTCGACCGGGCGGTCGGGGGCATCGGGGTGGCGCTGGGACCAGAGTGGGCGTTTGAACCCTGCGTCCCGGCGCCTCGGCGTGCGATACGGATCACGCCTGAGAATTTCGCAGCGTGGGTGGCAGCGGCAAACGCAGCTTGCCAATGGCGTTTGCGTCTGTCCCATGCGCCATCGGCAAGCTCCGAGGACTCCGCTTGCCGCTGCCACCCGGAATCTGGCTCAGACGTACGAAGAGCTCAGTCGTAATCGGTATGACACCATGCCGACCCACCCGGTTTAAGGCATCGAAGTACGGAGAAACCGGATGAGCCCCAATTGGCCGGACGGGAGCTGTGGGCCGGGAGAGGGGCAGCGAGTTTCCCCTTCCGCCGGCGGCGGGTGGGGGCTTATGATGGGGCGATGATTGAGAAGGGATTAGTCCAGGTTTATACCGGCGACGGCAAGGGCAAGACGACCGCGGCCTTCGGGCTGGCGCTGCGGGCGGCCGGGTGCGGGAACCGGGTGCTGATCTTTCAGTTTCTTAAGCCCCCCGCGCTGGAGTTGGGCGAGCGGCTGGCCATCAAGCGGTCGGGCCTGCCCATTCGCGTGGAGTCACTGGAGGCGCAGTGGCACCTGTTCAGGTCCCTCCGCAGTGAGCAGGACATCGCCGCGGCGGGGGCCGCCGTCGGGGATGCTCTGGCCAAACTGACGGAACTGGCGGCGCAGAAGGCCTATGATGTTCTGATCCTCGACGAGATCGTCTTTTGCCTGTCGCTGGGTCTGGGCCAGTTCGAGGACGTCCAGCGGCTCATCGAACAAAGAGACCCGCGTGTCGAATTGGTCCTGACCGGCCGGGGCGCCACGCCGGAGTTGATCGAGCTGGCGGACCTCGTGACTGAAATGAAGAAGATCAAACATCCGTATGACAAGGGTATAGAAGCAAGACGTGGGATCGAATACTAAAGAGATTGTTGATTTTTCATGTTTGATTGTTGATGGAAGCGGGCACCCCTTCCGCGGAAAATCAAAGATCAAACATCACACATCCAAAAGCAACAAGCAAGGAGAAGCACGTGTCCAAGAAGGTGGCGGCGATCATTTGTGCGGCGGGGCCGGGGACCCGGTTTGGGGGCAAGCGGAAGAAACAGTTTGTGGAGGTCGCGGGCCGGCCGGTGTTTTTGCGGAGCATCGAGCTGTTCTCCAACCGGGACGAGGTCAAACAGATCCTCCTGGGGATCAGCCCGGAAGATGAGGAAAGCGTCCGGATCCAGTGGAGCGCCAAGCTGTCGTTCTTCAACGTGAAGATCTTCCTGGGCGGCCAGGAACGCTGCGACACGATCCGTAAGGCACTGGCGCTGCTCAAGGACGACATCGAACTGGTGGCCGTGCACGATGCGTGCCGGTGCTGCGCGACCGAGCAACTCGTGACCGCCACGCTCGCCAAGGCCGCCGAGACCGGTGCGGCCATTCCCGCGGCGCCCGTGACGGCCACCATCAAACAGGCCCAGGACGGCACGATTATCCGGACCGTGGATCGCAGCGACCTCTACGAGGCCCAGACGCCGCAGGTGTTCGAAACCGCGCTGCTGAAGAAGGCCTACGCCCATCTCGACCAGCTCGACAAGGCCGCTGTCACCGATGACGCCTTTCTGGTCGAAGCCCTGGGACACAAAGTGGCGATCGTCGAGGCGGATTCCTCCAATCTCAAGATCACCCGTCCGAGCGATATCGCCATCGCCGAGGCGATCCTCAAGTCGCAGCCCAAGCCCCTGCCCGCCGGGCCGGCCCATCCCTTTGAGGAGGCCCAGTGGTGAGGAAGTGTGAAGTACGCTGGTTGATGGTTGATTTCCCAGGCAAAGATCACACCTCAACAATCACACTCTTCTCCGGCAGCGTCGTCACAGGCACCAGCAGACTCCGTCCCACGGCCTCGACAGTGACCTGCGCAGAAATATTTTCGATTTTCCTCTTGACAAAGCGGTGTCAAGTCGATTTAATAGAGTGACTATGGAACAGGATCGCGGCACCAACTTCGGGTTTTTTGGGTATTGGTGGCCTGCAGGATAAATCCGGCAGGCAAGCGATCGTGTTTTAAAAAGTAGTCGCTGAAACAAATAAGTTCGAAACGAAGCAGCCTGTCGGAATCGGCAGGCTGCTTTTTTTGTTGGGACGTGAGCCGGGAGTCGATGAGACCTGCAAGAGGGAAGTGAGGCCATGGAAGATTATCGGCAGATCATACAAAACGCGGAACCGGGCCAGATTGTCCCGATCGTCCAGCGGATTGACGTTGCGGACCCGCTGGAGTTCTTCGCCAAGCTCAGCGACTACGGCCGGGCGAAGAACTGCTGCCTGCTGGAGTCGCGCGAGTACCTGGCGGGCACGCATGCTGAGCTACCTGGCCGCCCACCGCGAGCGGTTCGCGTTCTGCGAGTCGATCGAATTCGGGCCGGAGGTCATTACCGGACGAATCCAGCGGCGCGAGGAGACGGTCGATGAGCAGACCCGCCTGCGGACCACGAACCAGATGGATGTCCTGCGGGCGGTGGCCTTTGCGTTTCGCCTGGCGAGCAAGCCGTTCCGCGTCACCTGCGGCCTGCTCGGGGCCCTGAGCTACGACTTCGTGGACCAGTTCGAGCGACTGCCCGCCAGCGAACAGGATCTGCTGGACAACCCCGACTACGAGTTGTACTTCGCCGACAACATCTTCCTGATGGACCACGCGAGCAACCAGGGTTACGTGGTCGTCAACTGCATGATCACCAACGGGGACCGCGAGGCGGTGATCGCCGAGGCGCAGAGCAGCTTCGACTACTACTTCAACATGGCCCGCTTCGATCCGCCCAAAGGGCGGCGACACGAAGGCCCCCTGTCGGCCGCCTCGACGGATACGGTCCAGAGCGAGTACGAGGAGATGGTCCGGCGGGCCAAGCAGCACATCGTCGACGGGGACATCTTTCAGGTGGTGCTGAGCCGGACGCTGACCGAGCCGTGTCCCGATGAGCCGCTGGACGTGTACAAGCGGCTGCGCGAGCTGAATCCGTCGCCGTACATGTTCTATATGAACACGCCGCACACGATCCTGATGGGCTCGAGTCCCGAGCTGAACCTGCGGGTCAGCGGGACCGGACCGCGGCACGTCGAGATCCGGCCCATCGCCGGCACCAAGCCCCGCGGCCGCATCGACGGGCAGATCGACCCGGACACCGACTTCCGATACGAGGCCGAGCTCAAGCTCGACCGGAAGGAACTCGCGGAGCACATGATGCTGGTCGATCTGGCCCGCAATGACATCGCCCGCGTGGCGAATCCCGGCAGCCGGGTGGTCAATGAGTTGCTGACCGCGGAGAAATACGAGTCGGTGCAGCACCTGGTCAGCAACGTCAAGGGGGTGCTCCGGCCCGACCTCGATGCCCTGAGCGCCTACCTGGCGACCATGAACATGGGCACCCTCACCGGCGCTCCGAAGATCGAGGCCATGAAGATCATCCGCCAACTGGAGAAGAACAAGCGCGGCTATTACGGCGGGGCCGTGATGTACCTGACCGTGGACGGCCAGTTCGACAGTTGCATCACGATCCGCAGCCTCCAGGTGCGGGACCGCACCGCTTATATCCGCGTCGGGGCCGGCATCGTCCACGACAGCATCCCCAAGATGGAATTCGAGGAGACCGAGCACAAGGCGAGGTCGTGCCTGCGGGCCATTCGTGCCAAGTGATTGCGTAAGCCAGATTATGACTATGCGTCGCAAATACGCCAGAGCTTGTCACCCCCGCGGAGGCGGGGCTCCAGAACCCGCCGAGGGGTTTGTGGATCCCCGCCTGCGCGGGAATGAGAGCCGCCCGGCATCGCCGGATCAGGAAAGGAACCGCGATGGAAGCCTTTAGAAAAGTGCTGTTTATCGACAATTTCGATTCGTTCACCTATAACCTCGTCGATGACTTCGCCAAGCGGCAGTGCCAGACGCAGGTGTACCGGGCGGACACGAGCCTGGAGGACCTGCAGGCGGTGGCGGCCCGGTTCGACCCGGACCTGCTCGTGATCTCGCCGGGGCCGGGCAACCCGGATACCGCCGGCGTGTCGCTGGCAGCGGTGGATTACTTCCGGGACAAGCTGCCCATCTTCGGCGTCTGCCTGGGCCATCAGACGATCGTGCAGTACTTCGGCGGCCGGATCGGCCACGCCCCCGAGCCCATGCACGGCAAGCCCTCCCGCATCACCCACAACGAGAAGGGGCTTTTCCAGGGCGTGGAGAATCCGCTGCAGGCAGGACGCTATCACAGCCTCACGGCCCAGACCCTGCCGGACTGCCTGGAGAGGACCGGCGAGTTCGAAGGCATCGTCATGGCCGTGGAGCATAAGACGCTGCCCATCTTCGGCGTCCAGTTCCATCCCGAGAGCATCCTGACGCCCGCGGGCGGCAAGATCATCCAGAACGTTCTGCAGATCGCAGCCCATCACAGACAGCCGGTCGGGAGATAAGAAATGGCCAGTATCACGCAGTACCTCGAAATCATTCTCAACGGCCAAGACCTGACGTTCGAGCAGGCCAAGGCCCTGCAGGACACGATCTTCGAAGGCCAGGTTTCGGAGGTGCAGATTGCCGCGTTCCTGGCGATGATGCGGATGAAGCGGGCCACCGCGGGCGAGATCGCCGGCTTGGCCCAGTCGCTCCGCGACCACGCGGTGCGGGTGCGAGTCGACTGTCCGCACCTGATCGACACCTGCGGCACCGGGGGCGCCTTCGTCAAGACGTTCAATATCTCGACCGCCAGCGCCCTGGTGGCGGCCGGCGCCGGCGCGTATGTCGCCAAGCACGGCAACCGGGGCATCACCAGCCGCTGCGGCTCGGCGGATGTCCTGGACGAGCTGGGCGTCAACATCGACCCGGGTCCCGAAGTCGTCGCGGAGTGCATCCGGCAGGCGCATGTCGGGTTCATGTTCGCCCCGAAGTTCCATCCGGCGATGCGCTTCGTGCAGCCGATCCGCAAGAGCCTGGACTTCCGCACGGCCTTCAACATCCTCGGCCCGCTGGCCAATCCCGCCGGGGTCCGGGCCCAGGTCATGGGCGTCGCCGACGCCGAGCTGCTGGACCGCATTGCCGAGAGCCTCAAGATGCTCGGGGCCCGGCGGGCCTTCGTCGTCCACGGCCAGGGCATGGACGAGATCAGCCTGCTCGGCAAGACCCGGATCGTCGAGCTGCGGAACGGGACCGTCTCGGCCTTCGAGATCGACCCGGGCGACTACGGGATCTCCCACGCCTCCATCGAGGTCCTCGGCAGCGGCGATGCCATCGCCAACGCGGCTCTGATCCGCGACATTCTGGCAGGCAAGGAGAAGGGGCCGCGCCGGGACATTGTCGTACTCAACGCCGCCGCGGCCCTGGTCGTGGCGGAGCTGGCGGACAGCTTTGCCCAGGCGATCCCGCTGGCGCAGGCTTCAATTGACAACGGAAAGGCGTTACAGTGTCTACAGAAACTGGTCGAGGTCTCGAATCAGACGTGACCTCTATTGTCGGTCGAGCTGAACCTATGATGATCACGAAGGTCAAGATCTGCGGGATTACGAACTACGATGACGCGGCGGCGGCGATGGATATGGGAGCGGACCTGCTCGGGTTCAACTTCTGTCGCAAGAGCCCGCGCTACATCAAGCCCGAGTTGGCGGCCCAGATCATCCGGAAGCTCCCGGCCTTCATCGACGTGTCCGGCGTCTTCGTGAACAGCTCGCTCGACGAGCTCCGGGAGATCGCCGCCCTGTGCCAGTTGGACTGGGTCCAGTTGCACGGCGACGAGAACACCGAGTTCTGCCGGTGGCTGTCCTACGACAGCGCCAAGACGATGAAGGCGCTGCGGATCAAGACCGCCGAGGATCTCCAGCAGGTGAACGGCTACTCGACGGACGCGATCCTCCTGGACGCCTTCGATCCGAAACGCTACGGCGGCACGGGCGCGACGTTCGACTGGAATATCATCGGCCACATCGGCCGACGGATCTTCCTGGCGGGCGGGATCAATCCCGGCAACGCCGCCAAGGCCCTCGAGCTGGGCGTCTACGGCATCGACGTCTGCAGCGGCGTCGAGGCCGAGCCAGGCAAGAAGGACCACAAGAAGATGAAAGCCCTTTTCGACAGCATCAGACATTTGCGAGCATAATATGAAACATAGCGGCAGATTCGGTCAATTCGGGGGCTATTACGTGCCGGAGGTGCTGATTCCGGCCCTGGAGGAATTGGAGGAGGCGTTCGACCGCTTCCACGAGGACCCGGCCTTTGTCGCGGAGCTGGCGCAATTGTTCCGGCACTACGCCGGCCGGCCCAGTCCCCTGTACCACGCGAAACGCTTCAGCGCGCACGTCGGTTTTCAGGTCTATCTCAAGCGCGAAGACCTGCTCCACGGCGGGGCCCACAAGATCAACAACAGCCTCGGGCAAGGGCTCCTGGCCAAATACATGGGCAAGACCAAGCTCATCGCGGAGACCGGCGCGGGCCAGCACGGCCTGGCCACCGCGATGGTCGGGGCGCTGCTGGGCATGGAGACCAAGATCTTCATGGGCGTCACCGACATCGAGCGGCAGAGCGTCAACGTCCACAAGATGCGGCTCTGCGGCGCCGAGGTCGTGCCGGTCGAAGGCGGGACCGGGACGTTGAAAGATGCGATCAACGACGCGCTGCGTTACTGGACGGCCAACGTGACCGACACGTTCTACCTGTTCGGCTCGGCCGCCGGACCGCATCCGTATCCGACGATCGTCAAGCATTTCCAGAGCTGTATCGGCACCGAGGCGCGCCAGCAGTGCCTCGAACAGGCAGGCCGCTTGCCCGATCTGGTCGTGGCCTGCGTCGGGGGCGGCAGCAACGCGATCGGCATGTTCGCGGGCTTTGTCGACGACAAGAACGTCCGCCTGGTCGGCGTCGAAGCCGGCGGCAAGGGCCTTGAGACCGGCAAGCATGCCGCCAGCCTGTCCGCGGGCAAGGTCGGCATCCTCCATGGGGCGAAGGCCTACCTGCTCCAGGATGAGAACGGCCAGGTCCTCGACACCGAGTCGATCAGCGCCGGCCTGGACTACGCGGCGGTCGGTCCCGAGCACTGCTACCTCAAGGACACCGGCCGCGCCCGATATGTCGCGGCGGTGGATGACGACGTGCTCGACACCTTCGAGCTGCTGACCCGGCTCGAAGGCATCCTCCCGGCCCTGGAGAGCACCCACGCCCTGGCGTATCTCGCGGGCTTGCAGGGCAAGCTGCCGCCGACGACGATCGCGGTGGCCAATCTCTCCGGCCGGGGCGACAAAGACGTCGGCATCGTGGAGAAAGCCAGAAATCAGTAGCATGGGCGTCCCGCCCATGAGTGGCAGGGCCATCTTGACCCTGCCTCCACGGGTGAGACGTCCGTGAGACTCGTGGGCAAGATGCCCATGCTACGGTATGGAGCACGCGCAATGAAAAGCTACCAGCAGACTTTTGCAGAACTGAAGAAACAAGACCGCGCCGCCCTGATCCCCTTCTTCGTGATCGGCGACCCGGATTTCGATACGAGTCTGACCCTCCTCAAAACGGCGATCGACGCCGGCGCGGACGTGCTCGAACTGGGCATTCCCTTCTCCGACCCGATCGCGGATGGCCCGACGATCCAGAAGGCCGATATCCGCGCCATGCGCAGCGGTATGAGCCTCGCCAGAGCCTTGGAGTTCATCCGCCAGATCAAGGGGCACAAAGACATCCCCATCGGTCTGCTGATGTACTACAACCTGATTCAGCAATACGGCCGAGAGAGGTTCTTCCAGGATTTCCACGAGGCGGGCGTCAACAGTGTACTCGTCGCGGACCTGAGCATTGACGATGCGGAGGAGGTGACCGGGCCGGCCCGGGCCGCCGGTCTCGACACGGTCTTCATGGTCACGCCGAACACGGCGCCCGAGCGGATGCAGCGGATCGCCTCCCAGACCACCGGGTTCATCTATACGGTCTCCCTGCTGGGCGTCACCGGCAGTCGGCAGGCCCTTTCCGGCACGGTGGAGGGCCTGATTCGCCAACTCAAGGGTCTGACGAGCATCCCGGTCTGTGTCGGGTTCGGCGTCAGCCAGCCCGAGCACGCCCGGAGCCTCGCCCAGGCCGGCGCTGACGGCGTGATTATCGGGTCCAGGCTGGTGACGATGATCGAGAGCCACCTGAACGCTCCCTCGGCCGCGCGCGAGGAGATCGCCCTGTTCCTGCGCCAGGTCAAGGCCGTCCTCTCTCACCGCCCGCCCAAGCGGTGCCCCTCGGGGGAGTCCGCGACCCAATGACGCTTCTGCAGGCGGTTGTCTCCTGTCACTCCCGCGCAGGCGGGAATCCACGGACGCCGTGTCTCTCCGAACGTCGCCTCCGCGGGGGCGACAGGAAGAGAACCGCCGTCGGATTCGAGCCTCCCGGCGGTTCCTGCCGATAACACGTTTGTACTTGCCGGTACTGGTGGTAGACTTTACGCAGATGAGTCTTTACGCGAAGGAGAACGCCGCAATGAAGAGAACCATCGCTTGGATCGGAATCGCCCTGTGCACGCTGGCCCTGGCTTCAACCACCCTCGGGCGACAAGCCGAGAGGCCGAGCCGCAGCGACGACAGCAATCGCGAAATGCAGTCTCCGCGTGCTCCGTCCCCGGAGCGGCAGACCCGAGAGGAGGCACAGAAACTCGAGCAGCAGATCAGCAGGCTCCGAGCCGCTCACCAGGACCTGATCGACGCCCTCAAAGCGATTCACGCGACCGCGATCAAGGAGAAGGCCACCGGGACCGCCAAACAAGTCGAGGCCCTCATCAGTAGACGCCAGGCGGCCTTCCAGGAGTCACTGCGGGCATTGGAGCAACAGCAGCAGCCGTTGCAGCGGTCGATCCGCGAGCGTACGGGCCGACCCGATTCCGCCGGACCGCGTCTGCGGCGGGCCCCGGAGTTCGAACTGAGCAGCTTCGACGGCCGGCAGGCGAAGCTCTCGGGCTACCAGGGCCAGATCGTCGTGCTCGAATGGCTCGACCCGGCGTGTCCTTACACGCGGTATCACTATGAGACGGTGCAGACCATGGTCAAGACGGCCCAGAAGTACCGGGACAAAGGGGTCACATGGCTGGCGGTCAACAGCTCGGTCAAGACCACGCCCGAGGCCAACCGGGAGTTTGCCCAGAAGCACAAGCTGCCGTATCCGATCCTCGACGACCGCTCGGGTGAGACGGCCCGGCGGTACGGCGCCCGCACGACACCGCACGTGTTCATCATGGACAAGGAAGGCCGCATCGTCTACGACGGCGCCATCGACAACGCCCCGCGCGACCAGGACCAGCCCGGCGCCGGCCAACTCAACTACGTGGACAAGGCCCTGGCAGAGTTGACACAGGGTCGCCCGGTCAGCCTGCCCAACACCCCGCCCTACGGCTCTCCCATCCGCCCCGGCCGGCCGTAGCGCAACCGGGCACATCGAACATCCGGGACCCAGGCACAGCGAAACGTCCGCCGGGTGGCATCGTCAAGGCGCAGGCCTTGGCGATAGTCCTTCGCACAGGAAATCCGCCATCGCCAAGCTGCGATTGACGATGCCACCCGGTACGCACGCCGTCGCGCACTTGTCCTCACAAAGCCTCCGGATTGACGATTTGCCTTCTGCGACTTACTATTTAGCCGGCATCGGGCGCGAGCCTGGTGCGGTGAAATCGCCAATCGTCCATTCGGAGGCTGAGCATGAAGAACGCCGCACGAGTTCCCATCCACGTCGTCTGTGCCCTGATCGTTTGCTGTCTTGTCACCAGTCTGTTGAGCACCGGCCCGGCACAAGCCGCGGGACCCCAGAAACTCACCTATGTCGATTTGGTCAAGCGTCTGACGGACCTGGAATACGTGGCGACCTTGCCCGCCCCGGGCGAGATGTGCGCCCAGTGGTCCAGCTATGACCGCAAGAGCCGCTATGATGAGGCGACCGGCCAGTATGTCGGATGGGAGGCCAATGGCGACGGCAACGGCTTCATCCGCCGGGAAGGCGACCAGTTCGTGTTCGCCGAGATGGAAGGTCCGGGCTGCATCTGGCGGATCTGGTCGGCTCGGCCGGAGGCCGGCCACGTCCGCATCTACCTGGACGGAGCAAAAGAGCCTGTCTTGGATCTACCGTTCCAAGCCTACTTCGACGGCACGAGCGAACCCTTCACCCGCTCGGCCCTGGTCCACACGGTGGCGCGCGGCTGGAACAACTACACGCCCATCCCCTATCAGAAGTCGTGCAAGATCACGGCCGACAAGGGTTGGGGCGCCTACTTCCAGTTCGTCTATACGACGTACCCCAAGGGGACGCAGGTACCGACGTTCAGACCGCAGTTGTCCGTCGAGGAGAAGGCGGCGCTGGATGAAGCCAACAAGATCCTCAGCCGGGGCGGCTACGCGCCGGCCGGGGTTCGGCCCGAAGCCGCCAGTGCCGAGGACACGGTGACGATCGCACCGGGCGAGCGCTTCGCTGCGACGCTGGAAGGCCCCCGAGCGATCACGAACTGGGGCGTCAATATCAAGTTCGACGATCGCGAGGACGAGATGCAGGCCCTGCGGGACCTCGTGCTCCAGATCACCTGGGACGACGAAGACAAACCCGCGGTCTGGGCGCCGCTGGGCGATTTCTTCGGCACCGCCCCCGGCGTGAACCGTTACCGGTCCTTCCCGCTCGGCATGACCGAGGAGGGGTACTACTGCAACTGGTACATGCCCTTCGCCACGTTCGCAAAGTTCGAGTTCCTCAACGAGGGGGACAAGCCGCGCACGCTGGAGTTGAAGGCCACCTATGAGGACCTGCGCCGGCCCATCGAGCAGTTCGGCCGGTTCCACGCCCGCTGGCACCGCGACGCCTTCCTGCCCGAGGACGCGGCCCGGCGCAAGATCGACTGGACCATGCTCAAGACCACCGGCCGGGGACGCTTCTGCGGCGTCATGCTGCACGTCTGGAACCCGCGCGGCGGCTGGTGGGGCGAAGGCGACGAGAAGTTCTTCGTCGACGGCGAGAGATTCCCCTCCACCATTGGCACCGGCTCCGAGGACTACTTCGGCTACGCTTGGTGCAACCCGACGCTCTTCGCCAACTGCTATCACAACCAGACCATCAGTATGAACAACAAGGGCCACGTCTCCGTGAACCGCTGGCACATTACGGACAACATCCCCTTCCAGACGTCCTTCGAGGCCGCCATCGAGAAGTACTACCCGAACAGCAAGCCCACGTTGTACGCCGCCATCGCATACTGGTACCAGGCGGCCGGCCAGAAAGACCCGTACGAGATCGTGCCGGTGCGTGAGCGCAAAGGCTACTGGGGTCCGATCGAGGTGGCGAAGATCAAGGGCGCGCTGGAAGGTGAGGAGCTCAGGATCCTGCGCAAGACCGCGGGCAACCCCGCACCGCAGGACATGTCTGGCTACGCCGGCGACTGGAGCAATGAGTCGCACCTGTGGTGGACCGAGGCCAAGCCGGGCGATACGCTCGAGCTGGCCCTACCGGTGGAGAAGGCCGGCACGCGTCGGCTCAAGATGCAGCTCACCAAGGCCGTCGACTACGGCATCGTGCAGCTCTCTCTCGACGAGAAGAAGCTCGGCGGGCCCATCGACCTGTTCAACCGGGGCGTCGTCGCCACGGGCGTCCTCGACATGGGCATCCACGAGTTGAGCCAGGGTCAGCACGTGCTGAAGGTTGAGATCGTGGGCGCAAATGACAAAGCCGTCAAGAGCTACATGTTCGGCTTGGATTACGTGCTCCTGGAGCCGTGAGCCGAGACTACTGCTTCGGCCAGGCCAAGACGGTGGATGGAGTAGGTTTGAGAATCGGTGGCGTCGGGTGGCATCGTCAAGGCCGAAGGCCTTGGTTGGTAGTGTGCCCGTAAGGGCATAGTAGCACGGGCATCTTGCCCGTGATTCCCAATTCATGGGCAAGATGCCCATGCTACTAAACGCCTTACGGCGGAACGACAAACGGACTGGGCTTGACGATGCCACTCGGAACGCGCCACTTCAGCCAGGATGGAGTGCTGCCGCTACACCCGGATTCGAGAAGAGAGTTGAAGATGGGAGCAAGGAGAAGTAAGGTTGGGAGCCTCGCGAGCGTGTGCGCCCTTCTCTTGGAGGTCGGCGGCGTCGGCTGGTGTGCAGCGAATCCCCAGCCAGGGGCGGCTGGGCCACAGGAGTCCTTCTACCTGCCGGAGAATCCCGACTACACAATCATGGACTCGGCCCGGGATTCCGTCCGCTTCACCGTGGAACGGACGCTGGTCGAGTACAAGGGACATCTCAGCGGCAAGTCCAGCTTCGTGGACAAAGACGGCAATGTCATGGGCTGGCACGACTTCGGCAATCTCGAAGGCCCCGGCTGGGCGGCCAACACTGTCGGCGGAGCGTATGAGCTCTACTGTTTCGGCCAGTACGGTCAGGACACCGCCCTGCAAGCCAAGGCTCTGTCCCTGCTGGACCATGTCCTGGAAGGCGGCTTCATCGACTACGAGACCGGCTTCATCACCGGTTATCGCGAGACCACGACGGACAAGTTCTGCCTGAACTATCAGCACAAGAACAACTGGTTCTGTCCCGGCTCAATGGCCAAGATCGCCTACCAGCTTCTGATCTTCAGCGACCTCGCGGACAGTCCCCGCCGGGAGAAGATGCGGAGCACCGCACTCAAGACCGCCGCTTGGATTCATCGGAACATCCGTCCGACCGCGAACGGCTGGTACCCGCGTCGTTGCCACCCCGACGGCGCACACTATCCCCAGAACGCCTACGGCGACGGTGACATCCTCTTCGAGAAGAGCGGCGACGGCTTGTTTGCCATCCAACTCAACACCGCGCTGACGCAGCGCGGCCTGGCGGACTACCGGGACACCGTCCGGGAGAGGGTCAAGGTCTTTATGGCACGCGGCGGGCTCTTCGGGAGCATCAACCACGACACCTACGACGAGCACGAGAACGTCGCCTACTCCGTGGCCTTTCGCACGCTGCGGCAGGCCGCCAGGCTCCTGAACGATGACCAGGTGCGCCGCTTCGCCTATGAGAAGTGCCTGGCCGGCCTCGACCAGTTCAAGATGATTGATGATCGCCACGGCGTCCCGACCAAGGGTCTGCTCTTCATGGAGAAGAGCTGGGATACCGCGTACCTGTGGGAAAACGCCGAAGCGGCGCTGGCCTATTTCGAGGCCTACCAGGACACCGGCAAGGACCAATTCCAGCGGGATGGGCTGACGATCCTGCGGGCCATCGCCAGGCACCATCAGCGGAATACCGGCTTTTTGACCGAAGGTGTCGACTGGAACAACCACGTCGGCAAGCAGCACCACTTCGACGGAGCCGAGTACGGCGACATCAAGTACACCGAGCCGTTCCTGAATAACCTGCACATCGTCGAGCCGACATTACTGGCCATCCGGTTGCAGATTGTCTCTGGAATCGACCAGCCATGATAAGGAGTCAATCATGAGAAGACAGGGAGCGTCATGGACCCTGCAGGCATCACCGGCAATCGCCTCGTGTCATCCTGAGCCGCCGACGAAGGGTCTCTTCGTAGGGCGAGCGTGGGCTCCCAAACGCGATACATCGCGTTTGGGGTCCCCGTCCCGGCTCGCCCCAAGACGTCGTGCGGGTACGCACGACCTACGAAGAAGCGGCCTGCTCTGGTCCTGCCTCCTGTTGTTCGCCACAGCATCGCTCAGCATGGCGCAAGACGCATCACAACAGAAGCCTCTCGTGCCCGCCGACAAGGGGCTGTCGCAAGAGTACCTCCAGCGGCTAGTCGAGCGCGGCGCGCGGGCGGCCTATCAAGGTGAGGAACTGGAGACCATCGGCATGCCGGTCGGCGGCATCGCGGCGGGACAACTGTACCTGCGCGGCGACGGCACGCTCGGCCTGTGGCAGATCTTCAACAAGCACGTCTTCAGCGGCTACGGCCGGGACAACTACCGCACGTACCGGCCTGATGCGCCCGTCGATTCCGGCTTCGCTGTCGTGCTCGAATCCGGCGACAAGACCGTCCTGCGGCCGCTGAACAAGGACTTCGGCCGGGTCGAGTTCGCCGGCGAGTACCCCATCGGGCTCGTCCGGTACCAGGCGGAAGGCTTCCCGCTCGAAGTTGAGATGGAGGCGTTCTCGCCGTTCATCCCGCTTCATGCCAAGGACTCCGCGCTGCCGGCGACGATCTTCCACATCACCCTGAAGAATACCTCGGACGAGCCCCAGCGGGTAGGCGTCCTGAGCTGGCTGGAGAACGCCGTATGCCTTGATTCGGCCCGGGCACTGCACGCGGTCCGCGTCAGCCGAATGGTGACCGAGAAGGCTCGCACGATGATCGTCCACACCGCCCGGGAGACCCCCAGGGCGCCCGGCGAAGCCCCGCGGGCCAGGATCGTTCTGGCGGATTTCGAGGGCAGCGACTACGGCGACTGGACCCCGACCGGCGAAGCCTTCGGCAAAGGCCCGGCGCGCGGAACGCTGCCCCGGCAGCAACGCGTCAGCGGCTTTCTGGGCAAAGGCTTGGTGAACACCTTCCTCCAGGGTGACGACACGCAGGGCACGCTGGCCTCCCCTGCCTTCGAGCTCTCCCGCAAGTACCTCAACTTCCTGATCGGCGGCGGCAGCCACAAGGATCGGACCTGCATCAACCTGCTCGTCGACGGCCAGGTCGTGCGGACCGCGGTGGGCAAAGACAACGAGAAACTCGAACGGCAATTCTGGAACCTGGAGGACCTGCAGGGCAAGACCGCCCAGATCGAGATCGTCGACCGCCAGACCGGAGCCTGGGGACACATCAACATCGATCAGATCGAGCTGGCGGACGAGCCTTCCGAAGGGAATCTGGGCCCGTTCGACACCCTGCCGGACAACGGCTCACTGGTGCTCGCCCTGGCGGACGAGGCCCTCTCGGCCAAGAGCACGCGCGACCTGCTCGACCCCGCCGTCGCTTGGTCCAGGCGGCTCCATGCGGCACTGGATGTAAACTATCCCGTCACGGAGCGGCGCAGTGCGGCATTGGCCACGAAGACCGTGAAGGTGGCCCCCAAGACCGCGCGGACGTTCACCTTCGTCCTGACCTGGTCCTTCCCCAACCACCCGGAAGGCCGCGAGTACAGCTCCCGCTTCGCCGATGCGGCCGCCGTCGCACGGTACGTGCTCCAGCAGCACGACCGGCTCGCCGATGACACCCGGAAATGGCACCGGACGTTCTACGAAGACAGCACCCTGCCCCGCTGGCTGCTCTTTCGGCTGCACTCGACCGTCTCCACTCTGGCGACGGGGACTTGCCAATGGCGTCGCAGCGGCCGGTTCTGGGCCTGGGAAGGCGTCGGCTGCTGCGAGGGGACCTGCACCCACGTGTGGAACTACGCGCACGCCCCGGCCCGCCTCTTCCCCGAGCTGGAGCGTAGCGCCCGCGAGATGCAGGACTTCGGTGAAGGCTTCGATCCCGACAGCGGCCTGGTGGGCTTTCGCAGTAATCGCGCCTACGCCGCGGACGGCCAGTGCGGAACGATCCTCAAAGCCTACCGCGAGTATCAGTGCGCCGCGGACGACTCGTTCCTGCGGCGCAACTGGCCCCGGATCAAGAAGGCCCTGGAATTCTCGATCAGGCAGGACGGCAACGACGACGGCCTGATCGAGAACAGCCAGCACAACACCTACGACATCAATTTCGAGGGCGCCAACACCTTCGTCGGCTCGCTCTACCTGGCGGCACTTTGTGCCGGCGCGGAGATGGCCCGGGACTTGGGCGATGAGACTTTCGCCAACCGTTGTGAAGAGATCTTCGAGCGCGGTGCGCAGCTCACGATGGACCGCCTGTGGGAGGGGGAGTATTTCATCCAGACGGTCGATTTGCAGAAGCACCCGAAATACCAATATGAGAAAGGCTGTCTCTCGGATCAGCTCTTCGGACAAGGCTGGGCCCACCAACTCACACTCGGCTACCTGTATCCGCCCCAGCAGGTGCAGCAGGCTCTGCGCTCTATCTGGAAGTACAACTGGGCGCCCGACATCGGGCCGTACAATGAGGCCCACCCGCCGGAGCGCTGGTTCGCGTCGCCGGGCGAGGCGGGGCTGTTCACCTGCACGTGGCCCAAGAGTTCGTATCTCAAGGAAGGGGTGCGCTATCGCGAGGAGGTCTGGACGGGCATCGAGTACCAGGTCGCCGGCCACATGATCTGGGAGAACATGGTCAGCGAGGCCCTGGCCATCTGTCGCGGCGTCCAGGACCGCTACCATCCGGCCAAACACAATCCGTTCAACGAGATCGAGTGCGGCGATCACTACGCTCGGGGCATGGCCAGTTGGGGTGTCTATACCGCCCTGGCGGGCTTCGAATACCACGGTCCCAAGGGGCGCCTCGGCTTCGCCCCGCGTCTGACGCCGGAGAACTTCCGGGCCGCTTTCACCGCGGCTGAGGGCTGGGGTTCCTTTGGCCAGACCCGCACGGCGGACGTGCAACGGGAGCAGATTGACCTGCGCTGGGGCCGGCTGCGGCTCAAGAGCTTGGCGTTCTATGTCCCCAAGGACTGGACGACGGTGGAGACCACCGTCCGGCGGAATGACACTGCCGTCCAGAACAGCGCCACGCTGCACGACGGCCGCCTGGAAATCGAGCTGGGCCGGGAAGTGAGCCTGTCGCCCAGCGATGCCCTGGAGATCGAGATCCGACCGAAGAGTATGTAGGGTGAGTCATGGCTACCCTGTACAGGTGAGGAACAGGGGTGGCAGCGGCAAGCGGCGTCTTCGGAGTTTGCCGCTGCCACCCATCACGAGCTATGAACGTCGAGAGTTCTACGCACCACCTGTACGCGGTACCTGCCCGACCTTACGCAAAGGAGTTGACCGACATGATACGAGACCTGATCATCAGCAATCGAAGCTGCCGGCGCTTCGAAGAGGGATGCGCGATTGAGCGGCGGACGCTGGAAGAATTGGTCGATCTGGCGCGGCTGTCGGCCTCGGCGGCGAATCTGCAGCCGCTCAAGTACATCCTCTCCTGTGACCCCCAGAAAAACGCTGCGATCTTTCGCCACCTGGCGTGGGCCGCTTATCTGAAGGACTGGGGCGGGCCGGCCCCGGGCGAACGGCCCACCGCCTACATCGTCATTCTCGGGGACACGATGATCAATCACTCCTTCGGTTGCGACCACGGCATTGCGGCCCAGAGCATTCTGCTCGGCGCCCGGGAAAACGGACTGGCCGGCTGCATGATCGGCCTGATCCAGCGGGATGAGCTCCGCCAGACCCTGGCCATACCCGCCCCGTATGAGATCCTCCTGGTGATCGCCCTCGGCAAACCCCGGGAGCAGGCGGCAATTGACGAGGTCGGCTCGAACGGAGACATCAAGTACTGGCGGGACCGCGCCGGCGTCCATCACGTGCCGAAGCGATCTCTCCGGGAGATCGTTGTCGGTTGAACTTCTCGGAGGCAGGGATACCATGACGAGTGGCAGGCAGGCGTTCACCCTCATCGAATTGCTCGTCGTCATCGCGATTATCGCCCTGCTGATGGGCATCCTCATCCCGGTGCTACACAAGGCCCGCGAGCAGGGCAAGGACGTGATCTGCCGGAGCAATCTGCGGCAGGTCGGCCTGGGTGCAAATCTCTATGCGGAGGACTGGGATCAGATGGTCCCCCGGGGTTCGGCGGGCGAGGCGGCCTGGTACATGCTGTTCATGCCCTTCCTCGCCCAGAAACCCGTCAACAATGACTACCGTACCGTGGAGATTTACCGGTGCCCGAGCTACCCGGACCGGGAGCAGACCGTCTGCTTCGTCGTCAACGGGTGGGACTTCAAGAATCGCAGCGACCGTACGGGCAGCGAGATCCGGACGCCAACCCGGCTGTCCAAATGTACGCGCCGGACGGAGACACTCTATCTCGTCGACAATGAGAATGGCACCTGGCGGCGCATCGTCAAGGCCGCGACCGATCCCGATGTGTACCGTCTCGACGTCTGGCACCCCGGTCATCTGCCGACCTCGGAAAGCCAGGACGTCACCAACGGCCGGCGGGTCGCCCGCGCGCGTCACAAGAACGGCTGCAACACGCTGTGGCTCGACTGGCACGTCGAGTGGCTGGCCGCGGATGACATGACCGTCGACATGTGGCGCTTCGAGAAATAGCCGCAGTTGGCGTGCACCGGGCAATGGCACCGGCGGCGGGGCAGGAAATCGGGCGTTGGACCTCGGGAAAAAACTCAGCCGCGGTACACAAAGACGGCTTGCCTCGCATACTGGGCAGCGAGTACAGTGAGACTCCAAAGAACGACGGACTGCTCGGGAACAACGGGTATGTCAATCAGAGAGGTAGTAGCGGCCTTCTGTCTTGTGGCGTTGTCGGTGGGCACGGGTTGTCCCAACAAGAAGGGAGACGATGAGATGGCCAATCCCATGACGCAAGCCGAAGTCATGACGATGACGATCACCAGCCCGGCCTTCCAGGACGGCGGGATGATCCCGGAGCGGTACAGTTGTGACGGCGATGACATCTCGCCGCCGCTGCGATGGGAGCCGGTTCCCGCAGGCACGCGGAGCCTTGCCTTGATCGTCGACGATCCGGATGCCCCGTCGGGAACGTTTGTCCACTGGGTACTTTACGATCTGCCCGCCGGGACCGACGAACTGCCGGAGAACATGCCGACGGACAAGTCGCTGCCCAACGGCGCACGTCAGGGCGTCAATGATTTCCGCAAGATCGGTTACAGCGGTCCCTGCCCTCCAGGCGGCACGCACCGCTACTTTTTCAAGGTGTACGCCCTGGATGGGAAGACGGACCTGCCGGCCGGCGAGAGCAAGGCCCGGCTGCTCAAGGCCATGCAGGGACACATCCTGGCCCAGGGCCAGATCGTGGGTCGGTATGAAAGACGCTGAGACGAGCCGCAATCATCAATTCCAAGGAGGTAGCGCCATGAGGTATTCGGGTCGGTTTCGCAAAGCACTCAGTGTGTGGGCACTCTTATTCTGCCTTTGTGCCGGTGGCCTTGTTCCCGCGGCGCAGCCGGCGTCGGGCGATCCGCTGCGCATCATTCCGGCGGATGCTCTGGTCTGTGTGCGTCTCAACAAGCTGACGGACACCCTGGGCCAGATGGATCAATTCCTCACCGGCATCTCGCCCGTGGGTCCCTCCATGCCGGTGCGTGCCCAACTGGCGGGACTCCTGGGCCAGCCGGAGCCGGCGGGGATCAACATGGCCGGCGATATTGCGGTTTTCTGGCCGCTGCCCGGCGGCGAGAAGCCGGATGCGAAACGAATCGGCGTACTCGTTCCCCTCAGCGACTTCCAGCAGTTCCTGACGAATCCCAACGTGCACAAGACCGAGGGCCCGGACCTCGTGAGAATCGGGCCCCAGGAGAAACCCCTCGTCGCGGGGGTGCCGCTGGGCAACTACCTCCTGGTCACCCCGGTTGCGAACCAACTAACCCTGGCCGAAGCGAAGAACTGGACCTCCGGCGGCGCTGCCTCACTGTCCCAGAGACTCGGGGCGCAGGAGTTGAAGCGTGCCGCGGAGGCCCCGGTGTGGGCCTACGCCAATATTCAGATCGCCGGCAAGATGCTCGGGCCCAAGTGGCAGGAAGGCATCAAGGAGTTCCAGAAACGCTTCCAGGCCATGCAGGCCCCGGGGCAGGCGGCGGGCGGTCCGCCGCAAGGCCTGATGGAGATGTGGGTCTCCATGGTCAATTCGTTTCTGCAAGAGATCCAATTCCTCAGCCTGACGCTCGAACCCAGCGCCGCGGTGATCCGGCTGGCCCCGGTGGTGGCGGCCGTGCCGAACACCGAAGCCGCCAAGATCCTGAGCATGGGTGCCTCGGCGCCGTCGACGAATCTCACGGGCTACATGCAGACCGGCGCCATCATGACGGGTGTCGCCAATCTCAGTCCCGCGCTGCTGCGGAGTGTTACGCTCAAGCGGGTCGAGTTGACCAGCGCTCTGCTCGGTCCGTCGCTGCCCAAACCGCAGATGGAGCAGTTCCGAAAACTCGCCATGGACTACGCCGACGTGTTTGCCGGCGAGATGGCTTGGTCGTTTCTGCCTGTCCCCCAAAGCAAGCCACCCTTTGGTTTCCGGTACGTCGCCACGATCAAGGACCGGCAGAAGTTCAGCGACGTTCTGGACCAGAGCGCCAAGCTGATGAGCGGGAACACGCTGGCGGACCTAGGCAAGATGTTCGGTCTGAAGATGCAATTTGAGCTCCAACGGAACGTGGAGAGCTATAAGGACATCCGCGTCGACGCCATCCGCATCGCCCTCCAGTCGACCGACGCCAACTCGCCGCAGGGCCAGATGATCCAAGCGGCCTATGGCGCCGGACTCGACCTGCGCCTGGCGGTTGTGAACAACCTGTTGCTGTACACCTTGTCCGCCGACGCGGCCAAGGACATCCACGGCCTCATCGACCAGGCCAAGGCGGGCGGCCCCGGCTCGGTCCCGGAGGAAATCCGGACCAACCTCCAGCAGATTCCTGACGCGATGAAGTCCGATTTCTTCGGGATCTACAACTACGTGCGGGCCATCCAGATGATGGGGGCCTTCCTGCCCATACCCATACCGAACGTGGCGTCGAAGCCCGGCAGCGCCATCGCCTTTGCGGGGGACATCGGCGACGGTCGGCTGCAGATGAATCTCGCCATCCCCAAGCAGCAGGTGCTGGATATCAAGGAGATCATCCAGGGAATGCAGCCGAAGAAGCTGGAGAAGACACCGCCACAGAAGTCGCAATCGCAGCGCGAGTTGTAGTCCCGACGGGGTGTTCCTACGCCGTCAGATCGGCGAGACGGATCGTCTTGCCCACGCCGGCGTCGATATAGTCCGGGCCGTACTCCTGCCGGAACCACTCCTGCGTTTTCTCGCCGGAGCAATGGGTCGGCGCCACGAAACGGACCTGATGGCTGCGGAAGACGCCCAGAATCGCCCGCACGCGCCGGCGGGTGGCCCATTCCAGGTGGAATCCGCCGGCCACGAGCAGGATGTCCTCCGCGTGCAACTGCCGGACCTTCGTAACGATCCCGCCAATCCCCGGATGGGCACAACCGGTCAAGACAACCAGCCCGGCCCGGGTGCGAAGGATCAGGGCCTGTTCCTGGATCCGCCGGCCGAGGGACCCCGTCGTGTACACATTCGCGTCGATCTCCCGGGGTCCGTCGATCTCAACGACCGTCGCGCCGTATCCCCGGACAACGTCCTTGAAGCGGGCCGGCAGGGACGCCGGCAGAAAGACCTGCACGCGGGGATTGGCCTGGAGCAGACCTGTCAACCCGCCGGTATGATCGCCGTGGACGTGCGAGAGAACCACGAGCTCGATCCGGGCCGGATCGAGCTGCAGTTTCGCCATGTTCTCCAGCAGCAGCGTCCCATCGCTGCCGGTGTCGAAGAGGATCGTCTTGGCGGGGCCCGTGACAAACGCGGAGAACCCCCACGCGGTCTTCAGCGCTTCGGCGTAGGGGTGATTATCGTGAACGACCTGAAGGGTCAGCGCATTAAGGCTGGGGACTCCATTCGAGCTCCGAACTGGTTCTGCCAGACTCATGCCAGCATTATAAGGGTCTGGACGATCCGGACAAGAATCAACGCTTGCAGAATCGCGGGTCGCCGGTTAATCTGGGGAAATCGCTGGGTCTCAGCATCGGGCCCTTCAGGCGCCGGGAGTGTCTTACGGATCGTCCGATCAGAAGGAGAAGACCATGAGCAGCACGAGCCAGCAACCGAACCAAGCCGAGAACCTCAGCCGCCGGGACTTCATGCGCGAGGGTGCAACGGCCGCCGCCGGCGTGGCCGTCGGACTGGGCGCGATGGGGAGCCGACCGGCCCAGGCCGCCGAAGCCGCCAAGACCCGCAGTTACCACCCCGATATGGAGTACCGCCCTCTCGGCAAGACCGGCCTGTGGGTCTCCGCCGTCTGCATGGGTGGGCATTGGAAGCGGATCGAGAAGATGGTACCCAGCGCCGTCCAGGGCGAGAATTGGCTGGGCGCCGCCATCGGCGATGAAGCCTTCAAGAAAAACCGTCGCGACGTAGTCACCCGGTGCATCGAGTCCGGAATCAACTACATCGACGCGTGCACCCGGGAAGAGGTGTGCGCGTATGCCGAGGCCCTGCGCGGCCGGCGCGACAGCATGTACCTGGGTTTTTCCTGGTACCAGGAGGAGATGCGCAATCCCAAGTTCCGGACGGCCGAGGCCTTGCTGGGAACCCTGGAAAGAGGGATACAGCAGGCCGGGCTCGAATACGTGGACCTTTGGCGGATCACCATGCACGAGCAGAGCGGCAATCACTCGCAAGCCGAAATCGAGCAGATGATGAAGGCCCTGGAGACCGCCCGGCGGCAGGGCAAATGCCGGTTCGCCGGATTCTCCTCGCACGATCGTCCGCATATCAAGTCGTTGATCGAGAAGTACCCGGAGATCGTGCAGGTCGTCGTCACGCCGTACACGGCCAAGAGCAAAGTCCGGCCCACCGATAGCCTCTTCGACGCGGTCCAGCAGCATGGGGTTGGCGTCTTCGGCATCAAACCGTTCTCGAGCAACGCCCTGTTCAAAGGCAACGGCTCCCCGGACAGTCCCACGGCCGAGGAAGACAGTCGCATGGCCCGCATGGCGATCCGCCATATCCTCGCCACCGACGTCATCACCGCCCCGATCCCCGGCATGATCAACACCCAGCAGGTGGACAACATGGTCAAGGCCGTCAAGGAACGCCGCGACCTGGACCAAGCCGAGGCGAAGGAGTTGCAGCAGGCGATGGACGAGGCTTGGACGAAGCTGCCCGCCAACTACCAGTGGCTCAAGGATTGGGAGTACGTGTGACGTGCGATGCGAATCGTAGAGCAATTCCTCGTCGCCGCGGCCATCCTGATCGGTGGCGTGCTGATCCTGGTGCCGGTGAGCCGTTCGCGCCACCCGAGGGCTGAGGCTCTCGTTCCCGATGCCAACACCTGCGCCGGAAGCCCGGTCCTGGCGACCATCAGCGACTCCGGCCATAAAACGCCCGAACCCTCCTTCGTTGCCAATCCCTTTTGCATGGCGTGCCACCTCGATTTCGACGAGGAAGAGATGGCCCTGGAGCACGAGATCCTCGGCATCGGCTGCGAGCGTTGTCACGGTGAATCGCTGCGCCACCGCTCGGATGAGGCCAACCTCACCCCGCCCGAGTTGATGTACCCGAAGGAGCGCGTCAATCCCATGTGCATGATGTGTCATCCGAGGAGCGACCTGCGGGACAGGAAGGATCACCAGCCGATTCTGGAGGCCGGCCTGAGCGTCTTCGAGGAGATGACGCCCACCGGCGTGGACGCCAAGAAATACTGTACCGACTGCCACGGCGCCAAGCACCGTATCCAGAAGGAACGCACAGTCCGCTGGGACAAAGCCACCGGCGTCCTGCTGCGGCAGACAGCGAACTGAACCGAAGCACAAAAGGACTCCCGCCTTCGCATCACACCTGGGCCTCCCACAGCCCGGGATACCGGCGAACGAAGCCCTCCGGCGTGACCTCCAGCAGCACCGCGTATGCCACGCTCGGCGACTCGTACCAGTACAGCGCTTCCGTGCGCCGCCCATAACGCTGGGGCAGAAGCGTGAGCATCTCTGCCGCCACGTCGAGCCAGGCGGCCGGCGCCGCTGCCGCCTGCCCCACCTCCAGGGCCAGCCGCCGCAATGGCGGCAGGTTCGTTGCCGGCGTAAACCCGAAGTCGAGATCAGGACAAGCCCCGAGGTTCGGCACAACCGTACCGTTGAGAGTCCACTGCCCCGCGCTCGTCCGCACAATACGAAAGGCAACGGAATCCGTGCCGAGCCCGCCGGACGTGGCCTCGCTGCGTGTGCCACGCCGGATCGCACATCAGGCGGTGGGCAAGACACGCCGGCCTCCCTTCGTGCCATCCAACCGCCGTCCCCTCCAACCACCACCCGGCCGACTCCCGATGGAGCCGGCAAGCATGATGCCCCGGCGTATCCAACCCCCGCCAGAGGATCGAGGCTACTACCATGCGGACTCCCTCTGCTTGCGCAAGGCTTCGTCATACGCGTGCGAACCTGCGCAGACACATGTGCAATAGCCGCCGGCGCGGGAATGACAGGAACTAGGAAGCATGGGCAGGATGCCCATGCCACGAATGGGACGGTTTCTACGGCTTATTCCCAACCGGGACAGGACCGGAGACGCCGGCCGGCTGCGTCGATTCGAGGTAGCGGAAGAACTCCGCCTGGGCGTCGATCATGAGGGTCGTGTTCTTGCCCATCGCGCGATAGCTCTCCAGCGTACGGAGAAAGGCGAAGAACTCGGGATCGGCGCCGTAGGCGGCCCCGTAAACGCGCGTGGCCTCGGCGTCGGCCTTGCCGCGAATCTCTTCGGCCTGCCGCTTGGCCTGGGAGCTGATCTCACGCAGCTTGCGTTCCATCTCGCCCAGGATTTCCTGGCTGCGGCCCTCACCCTCGGAACGGAACCGGGCGGCGATACTCTGGCGTTCCGAGATCATCCGGGTCTCCACCTGCCGGCGGACCGACTCGATGTAGTTGATGCGCTTGATGCGGACGTCCACGATCTCGATGCCCAGTTCCGGCATCAGCCGGGAGGCGGCGGTGAGCATCTTCTGCTCCAGGCCCTCCCGACCTACCTTGGGCTTCTCCAGGGGCACGTCCCCGCGGGCTGTCTCTTCCTGCAACTTGGCGGGGTCCACATCCCAGTCCGCCGACCGCACGACCTCTTCCAGATCGGCGCCGGAGACGATGTCGCGCACCACCGAATCGAGGATATCATCCAGCCGGGTGCGGGCCCCCTGCTCGTCACGTACGGAGCGGAGGAACTTGAGGGGATCGACGATCCGCCAGCGGGCCGTCGTATCGACCACAATGAACTCGCGACCCAGGGTGGGAATCTGGCTGACATCGCCATCCCAGGCCAGCAGGCGCTTGTCGAACCGGCGGACCTCCTGAATGAAGGGCCGCTTCCAGTGCAGCCCCGGCCGGGTGACCAGAGCGCCCACCGGCTCTCCGAACTGCACGATAATCCCCTGCTCCGCCTGATCGATGACGTACAAACCGCCGACCAGAATCACCCCGGCCAGCAGGATCCCGATACCGAGAAGGATCAGCACGAGAGGTTTCATCGGCCCACCTCCTTCGGCGTCTGCGTCCTGCGCGTCGCCGGGAGCGTCGCGCTGGTCGGCGGCGGCGGCTCGCGCACCGCCGTTGGCCCTTCGCGCAGATGCAACAGGGGCAACGGGGCGTTCTGTCCTTCCTGGACGACCAGTACCGACCCGATCTCGGGCAGGACTTCCGACAGGGTCTCCAGGTACATGCGTCGGCGCGTCACCTCCGGCGCCGCCTGGTACTCGGCCAGAATGGAGCGGAATCGCGCCGCCTCGCCCAGCGCCTGGTTGGTCCGCTCGGCGGCGTACCCTTGCGCCTCGGCGATGGTGCGCTTGGCTTCGCCCTGGGCCCGGGGGATCGCCTCGTTGGCCTGCCTGGTCGCCTCGTTGATCATGCGCTCCTGCTCCTGGCGGGCCTCGTTCACCGCGTTGAAGGCCGGCTGAACCGCCTGGGGCGGCACCACGTTCTGCAGCTCCACCGTCACGATATGGATGCCCGTCTGGTACAGGTCCATGGCCGCCTGGATTTCCTCGCGCGTGGTGTTGGCGATCTGGACGCGCGCCGTCGTCAGAATCTCGCTGCCCAGGTGATTACCGACCACGCGCCGCATGACGGATTCCGAGACGTCGCGGAGGGTCCGCGTGGGCGCCCGCATGCTGTAGAGGAATTGGATCGGGTCGGCAATCCGGTACTGCACCACCCACTCGACGTCGATGATGTTGAGGTCCCCGGAGAGCATGAGCGATTCATCGGGGAAGTTGCCCTCGACGTACCGCGTGCGGTCGCCCGGCGCGGCCGTGCGGAAGCCGAATTCCTCCTTGAGCACCCGCTCGGTGGCCACGTGTTCCACGTTGTCGATCCCGAACGGCAGCTTGAAGTGCAGGCCGGGCTCGGTGGTCTTGATCACCGCCCCGAAGCGCTTGACCACGGCCCGTTCCTCCGGCTGCACCGTGTAGACCGTGGTCAGCATCCCGATGGCCACAATCAGCACGACCAGGCCGGCGATGATGACCGGCAGCCAGCGGCGCAGCCGGGCCAGTACCGCCGTGATATCGATATTATTTGGATCGTCATAGTATCTCATACACGCATCCTACGCCCCCCACCGGCTTCGGTCAAGCAATCCTCGGTCAGGACTTTCGCGACCACGCCCTGCCAACCGATCGGGCGAATTTGCTTGAACGGGCCCGGGATCGCCGCGTACAATACGTCAGGCCGCTAGGGGTGGCCTGCCGCAGCGTGGGCCTGAGAGAAAACCCTCGGAACCTGATCAGGATAAACGCCCAGAGGGCGGATAGGCCTGCGTAGGAAAGCGATGCCCGAAAACTCGGATCGACCATGAGAAATCGCTTCCTCCAGGAGCGATTTTTTATTGGCCGGATGGAGTAGTGCATCATGACGACACAACTGACGGACGCCAGAGCCAAAATCATTACGGAGGCCATGCGGCGCGTCGCCGGGGACGAAAAGCTCGGCGCCGACGCTGTTCGTGACGAGGTGGCTGCCGGTCGGCTGGTGATCCCCGCGAACAGGATTCACCTCCAGAGCAACCTGCGGCCCGCCGGCATCGGCCGGGCGCTGCGGACGAAAGTCAATGCCAACCTCGGCACCAGCAGCGTCCGTTGCTCGGTCCAGGCGGAGCTCGAGAAGATGGAGGCCGCCCTGGCGGTCGGGGCGGATGCGATCATGGACCTCAGCACCGGCGGCCATCTCGATGCCATCCGCGCGGAGCTGCTCGCCCATTGTCCCGTGCCCTTCGGGACGGTGCCCATTTACCAGGTGATCGAGGGCCGGCAGGTGGAGGATATCACGTGGGACCTCATCCGCCAAACGGTGGAGAAGCAGGCGCAGCAGGGTGTGGACTTCTTCACCATCCATGCCGGCGTGCTGCGGGAGCACCTGCCGCTGGTGGACAAACGGGTCATGGGGATCGTCAGCCGGGGCGGCGCCCTGCTCGCCAAATGGATGCTCCACCACAACCGGCAGAACCCCCTGTACGAGATGTTCGACGAGCTGTGCGACATCATGGTCGAGTACGACGTGTGCTTCTCGCTGGGCGATGGGCTCCGGCCCGGCGCGATCGCCGACGCCACCGACGAGGCCCAGCTCGCCGAGTTGCGCACGCTGGGTGAGCTGACCCAGCGGGCCCAGGAACGCGGCTGCCAGGTCATGGTCGAGGGTCCCGGACACGTCCCCTTCCATCAGATCCAGCGCAACATGGAGCTCCAGCAACAGATCTGCCGGGGCGCTCCCTTCTATGTGCTGGGTCCCTTAGTGACGGATATCGCCCCCGGCTATGATCACATCACCTCTGCCATCGGCGGTTGCGCCGCGGCGTTCTACGGGGCCTCCTTCCTGTGCTACGTGACGCCGCGCGAGCACCTGGGGCTGCCCAACGTCGAGGACGTGCGCGCCGGCGTCGTGGCCGCCAAGATTGCGGCCCACGCGGCGGACCTGGCGCGGGGCCTGACGGGCGTGAACGAGCGCGACCGGAAGCTCAGCACAGCACGCTCCAATCTCGACTGGGAGGCACACCTGGCCACCGCGCTGGACCCGCAGACCGCTCACCGGATGCACCGAGAGGCCTGCCAGGAGATGGGCACGGAACAGCTCCATTCCGCGGACTACTGCTCCATGTGCGGCCAGCACTGGTGCAGCGCGAGAATCAACAAGGAGGTCCGCGCCACCGTCCGAGCGGGGAAGACGGAGGACTGAGGACAGAGGACGGACGAAGAGTTGGGTGGCAACTACGTCTTCATCGCATCCAGCTCGATGAAGGCGACGGGGACGAAGATGAAGACGGGCAGCCAAGCCCAGAACTCCGGCATGATGCGCCCCAGGAAGACGGCCTCGGTCGAGAGCATCTTGCAGGCGAAGGTCGTGATGGAGCAGGCGGCGGTCAGGCTGAAACTGAGCAGCACGGCGGATTTCATCGTGCGCGGGTCCCGGCAGATCAGCACCGGCAGGCTGATCAGAAGCATCGTGAGATTGAGGATGGGATCGGTGATGCGAAAGTGTTTCTGGCTGTAGAGCTGGGCCACGTCTTTGACTTTCGTGTTCTGGTCGGCCAGCGCCGCCAGCTGGCGGGAGCTCAGGAGCGTCTCATACCCGACGCTTTGCCGGATCGGAATGTCCTTCGGTCGCAGGTCGCCGCTGTCGTACGTGGCCGCCGGCCGGGGTCCTTCCAGCGATCCGGCCTGCGACAACGTGCCGTCGACAAGATCCCACACGCGGGTTTGCTCGTTATAGACGGCTTCCCGGGCCGAGAGCAGGCCGGTCACCTCCCAGATCCCGGGACGCTCGGTCTTCTCCCGCAGCAGGATCGTGGGATACTGGAGCGTGGCGGTGGCGACGTCAAACTTCTGCGAGCAGATCAGATGCCCGCGCGAGTCGGGGATGAACCAGACGCTGTACCACTCCTCGCCGGGGAGGGTGTTCTTGCGGCGCATGAGCTGGTCGCTCAGGGACGGGATGAGCAGCTCCTGATCCACGACGAGCAGTCCGGTGAACAGGGCGGACAGAACCAGCACGGGACCGACGACCCGCTTGAGACTCACCCCGGAGGCCATCATGGCGACGAACTCGTGGTTGCGGACCATCTTGCCCAGGGAAAAGGCGGCGGCCACGACCGTGATCGTGCCGGCGATATCGCGGAAGTACAGCGTGATGTTCCGGCCGTAGTAGAGCACAACATTCCAGAGCATGGCCCGGGTGCCCAGGTCGGCGTACGCGGCGAATTCGTCCAGGTTGACGAACAAGTCGATCGTCACCCACAGCCCGATCAGCACGCAGAACGAGATCGCGTACCCGATCAGGAAATGTTTGGCGACATATCGATCCAGTATCTTCATAACCCTCAGGTGCGCAACAGCTTGCGATAAACGAGAACGGTCAGGAGGACCAGGAACGCCAGCCCCGCCCACATCACCAGAGCGGCGGCGGTCGGTCCGCCGTGACCGCTGCGCGCCATGTTCTTGCCGCTGACGATCGCGATGATCAACACCGCTCCCGGCAGGCAACTGGCACCGAAGGCGCTGAGCAGGTGGCCGCCCTTCTGGAGGACGCCCAAGCCGATACCGATCAGAATCATCGGGATGCAGCCGATCCCGAAGACCAGCCGGGAGTTCATTTCGCTCCCGAGGTCGGCGATCGCGAGATCCGCTTCCCGGCGCAGCAGCGTCCGCATCTGGGTCAGCCGCTTGCTCGGCTTCGCCCCCAGGAGGGCGCCGTGATCGGAAGCGACGGCGGTCTGGAGCAGCGGCCGGGCGTTCAAGACGCGCTGCATCCGTTCGGGCAGGGTCAGATCCAGCACACCGTACTGGCTCACCAACTGCTCCGTCTCTTCCACCTTGGCGCTGCGCAGGTCCAAGCCCACGCGAATCGTGGCGTCCTCCTCCTCAATCCGGATGGCCGCGGTCTTTTCACTCCCCAGCCGCCGCAGATAGCGCCCGGAACGGTTGTCGTACTCCTCCACCACGACCGGCGGCAGCAGCTCAATCGTGCCCTGCTCCTCCACGGCACACGCGGAGGCGGTGAAACGAATGCGGCGGGAAGGCCCCTTGAGCTCGTAGAACACTTTGGGCATCGACTCCAGGTAGCGACCGATGTCCCGGGCGAGCAACTCCGTCGCCAGTTGGGCGTAGGTGTCCCGCGCCAGCCGGGCAACAGGATCGAAGAGCATCAGATCGTTGCGGATCTGCTTCATGTCCTCGATCTTCTTGAACTTGATCCGGTCCCCCAGCAGAGAGCCGAATTCCTGCCGGAAGGACCCCTCCTCGACTTCGAACCACACGTCGTCGGCGCCGCGAATCTGCCGGGCCTTGTGGGTGACCAGATGCAACTCGTTGAAGCGGTCGTGCAGATTCAACTGCACCTGGGCCCAGTCGCAGGTGAGGATGCGTTTGAGCCCCTTCTCCTCGGACTGGACCGCCACGATGCCGTAGAGCGTGTTCGTAGCCGGGTCCGCGTAGTCCGCGTAGATCAGGTAACGGCGGTCCGGGGGCAGCGCGAAGTAGCTGCGCCGCTGGATGCTGCGAAAGAGGATCTGCCGGGCGTCGTCCTTGATGGACTTCTCCGCCAGATGAATGAACGGCGGCATGATGTACGAGCTCAACAACAGGCTGGCGATGGCCACCAGGATCGCCAGGATGCCCCCGGGATAGACCAGGGTCAGGATGCTCAGGCCGCTGGCCCGGCAGGCGTCAAGCTCATTATCGGAGGCCAGGCGGCCATAGACGAGGGCCCCGGCAAACAGCGCCGCCATGGGCAACACGAAGGTCAGCGTCACCGGCATGAAATACAACAGCAGGTAGGCGACCTGCCGGGGTCCCACGCCGTATTCCTGGGCCGGCCGGAGCATCCCGCCCAGACTCAGGATCAGGGTCAGTCCTACCGTCGCCAGGATGACGACCTTAAGCAACTCGTAGAAGATGTAACGATGTAGCGTGAAGCTCATCCGTGGTCCCGCTCTCGAAAACGCGCCGGTCCACCTCCCTATCGCCCGAGATCAGACCTCACTGGTCGCCCTTTTGCGTGGCGATCTCCAGCGGGTCCATACCCTGGAGCTTTTCGCGGAAGATCTCGTGCGGGTACTTCGCCAGCAACTGTTTCTGACAGTCCTCCAGAATGCGCTGCCGCTGCTCGCCCATGATCGCCCACTTGATGCTGTTGGCGAGTTGCTCGGAATAGGGCTGCACTTTGGCCGGGGTCTTCTCGAGCACCTTCACGATCCGCCATTTCAAACCGCTGCCGTAGAAGCCCCGTAGGGGACCGATCGTCTGATTGGGCTGGGCCTGCCACAACTCGGGCCAGAAGATCCCCTCGCCGGTAGCGGAGATGTTGTAGGGCTCCTGCGGCTCTTTCTGGAGGGAATGTTCCTTGCGGACCGCCTCGAAATCCGCGCCCTGGTCGAGGGTGGCCTTGAGCTTCTGCGCCGCCGGGAGGTCCGGGCACCAGATCTGACTGACCTTCAGCGTGGCCGCCTGCGCAAACCGCTCCGGGTTCTTCTCGTAATGGGCCTTGATCGGGTCCGGCGCCGGCTCGCTGATATCCTTGGTCTTCTCCTGCTGGACCTTGTACAACAGCTCCATGTCCTCGCGCTGCCGGACATCCGCGCACAGCTTCTCATCCTTGTCGTACCCGCGGACCTTGGCCTCGGCGACAAAGATGGGCGCCCGCACGCCCCAGTCCAGGACCCGCTCCACGCCCGCGGGCGTGCCCAGGTCGCCCGGCCGGCGCGGCGGCGCCATGCTGCAAATCACCTGGAACCAGTCCCCCAGGGTGAACTGCCCGCCGTCGTACGTGGCCAGGGGCAGTTTCCTCTCCTGCTCGGTCAACTCGCTGCGGACCTGGCTGTTTTTGATCCAGTACTCGCCCGGACCGCGTGCTTCCACCGGCCGCAACAGCAGGCGCTGATGAATCTGCGCCGCCTGCGCAAAGTTGCCTTCGACCTTCTTCAAGTGGAATTTCGCGACCAGCGTCTGGTAGAACTGATCGAGGATCTTCAGCGCGGCCGTCCGCTGGGCCATGGCCGTCGCCTGCTCGCGGGTCAGTTGCGGGCGTTCCTTGAGAACCTGGTCCACCTCGGCCGCCGTCACCGCGGGCGCCTCGGGAAAGAGGCCCTCCTGCACCTTGCGTGCCAGCAGCCCCTGCCGGTATTCCTCCAGACGCGGGGCGATCATCTCATCCTCGAGATACCCGAGCTTGCGGCCTTCCATGCTCATGGCCTTCTCGGCCAGCATCTCCAGCAGCGTCCCCTCGACCGTGACCGGCTTGATCTCCGCGGCGAACTCCGTCTCCTGCGGCTGCAGCGCGCGGACCAGCCGTTCCTCCAGTGACGGACGGGTGATCGTATAGTCGCCGATCCGGGCGACGACCTCGGCCGACGCTGCGGGGGCGCCCGTTTCCGACGCCGGCGGGACCGCCCCACCGGGCGACTTGGGCGCCGGGGACTGCGACACGAGAACGATCACCACCACGATTGTCACGACCGCCGCCAGGGCGGCCACGGTCCAGGCCTGTTTCGTCTTCATCGGTCAGTGGATCACCTTATTCAGCGGATATGTGATGATGCCCGAAGCCCCCGCCCGCTTGAGTGCGGGGACCAGGGCCCGTTCCACGCGATCGTCGACGATCACCTCGATGGCCACGTACTCGGAGTCCGCCAGGCCCGACACGGTCGGACTCTTCTCCGCCGGCAGCACCCGCAGGATGGCGTCCAGGTCGGCCCGGCGCACGTTCATTTTCAGCCCGACCTTGCCGCGGGCCGCGATGGCCGCCTGGAGCAGGATAGAGATATTCTCGATCTTCTCACGCTTGAATTTATCGCACCAGGCCTCCTTGTTGGCGATCAGCCGGGTGGTGGAGGTGATGATCGTGTCGATCACGCGCAGATTGTTGGCGCGCAGCGAGGTCCCCGTCTCCGTCAGCTCGACGATGGCGTTGACCAGGCGGGCCTTCACTTCCGTGGCGCCCCAACTGAACTCCACGCGCACCGGGATGTGTTTCTCGGTGAAATAACGTTTCGTGACGCCGACAAGCTCGGTGGCAACGATCCCCCCGGCGAGCTCTTCCGGCCGGGTCACCGGCGATTCATTCGGCACCGCCAGCACCCAGCGGGTCGGATTGCTCGTCTCCTTGCTGTAGGGCAGCTCGCAGACCTCCAGGACATCGCAGCCGCTCTCGCGGATCCAGTCCAGGCCGGTGATGCCGGCGTCGAGCACGCCCTCACCGACGTAGCGTCCCATCTCCTGGGCCCGCAGGTAAACCGCCTGGATTTCCTCGTCATCGATGGTCGGCCAGTAGCTGCGTTTGGATTCTCCCACGTGCAGTCCGGCTTTTTCGAACAGGTCCACCGTGGCGCGTTGCAGACTCCCGGCGGGCAGACCCAGTTTCAACAGTCGTTCCGAAGTCACACTCATGCCTTCCATCCATCATCCGGCCCGCCGTCCTCCCGCGGAGGCGTGGCGCCCGGGGGTTAGCAGCCTTTCCGTCCGTTGTTCTTGCCCTTCGGGTGGGACCGGCCCTTGTTGCTCCCGCGCACCACTTTCAGCGCCTCGCTTTCCCGACGCAGCAGGGCGTAGAACTCGTAGGCGTTTTTGGCGGCCACGTGCCGCAGCAGGAAGCTCTCGATTTCCTCGTCGTTGGCCGCGGGGTCGATGATCTGCTGGCGCCGCAGATAGTCCACCATCTCTTCGGTCAGCGGGACCGCATGGGCCTCCAACGAGGTCAAAAGACAGTAGTTGACGACGAACCGGCTGACACCTTCGATTTTCTCCAGACCCTGCCGGGCGGGACGCTTGCCGAGTTTCTTGAGGTTGACCAGGCTGATCCGGTGCTGGTCGTCAAAGATCCCCCGCAGCGCCGTGGTCAGGGCCAGGGCCGTGGCCCGGCAACCGGCGCTTTTGCGGCCCAGGGCCTCGGCCACTTCCTCCACCCGCGAGACGCGCAGATCATTCCAATCCACGAACGCGCGGGTGATATCCCGGAACGCCCGTTGGGCGGCCGATTCGTTCATCCGCTCGTGGATGATGCCGCAGATCAGGGCCTCGACCGGGTCCTCATGGACGGCGCGTTCGACCCCGGGGTAGGCACGCTTGAGCTCTCGGTACAGCCGTTGCAGTCGTTGCGCGTGTTCCTTACTGTTCTTCATGGCCCTTCCAGACACCGCAGCAGGCCGGCGGAGGCACACGTCCAACGCGCCCCCGCCGCCGAAAGTCGGCCTCCAATCCACAGCGCCCGCTCATGAGCGCCGCCGGTTACTCTTGCGGGTCAGTGTCCTTGCTCTGACGCTCACTTGCCACCTGATCGATCAGCTTCATCACCTCCAGGGTCTTGCGGAACTGCGTGTCCTCCTGAAAACGCAGCACGGGACAGAATTTGCTCTCCAGGGCCTCGGCCAGGAACGACTGGATCCTCGACCGGGCATGGGTGATGGCGGCAAAGGTCCGGCTCCGGGCGCTGTCATCCGACGCCAGGATGCTCAGATACACGTCCGCGTTGCGGAGGTCCGCCGCGACCTCCACCCGCGTCACGCTCACAAAGCCCGTGATCCGGGGGTCGTTGAGATGGTTGGCGACCACATCGCTGACCACCTCGCGAATCACACGGGCAACCTTCTCCTGTCTTCGGGTTGGCATAGGGTGTTCCTCAGGGCTGTCGACCCCTGTCGGTCAGGCCTCGAGCGTCCTGGCCACCTTGACGATCTCATAGAAATCAAAGCCGTCGTCCACCTTGATATCGTCGAAGCCCGCCAGCTTGACGCCGCACTCCAACCCCGTCTTGACCTCGCGGGCGTCATCCTTGAAGTGCTTGAGCGACTCGACCGCCAGGTTGTCGCGGATCACGATGTTGTTGCGGATCAGCCGCACCTTGGCGTTCTTGGCCGCCACGCCGTTGGTGACGTAACAGCCGGCCACGGTACCGACCCGGGAGACCTTGAACGTGGCGCGCACAGTGGCCCGCCCCAGGGCCCGCTCCTGCTCTTCCGGCTCGAGCAGACCGGCCATGGACTTTCTCAGGTCTTCGGTGATGCGGTAGATGATGTTGTATAGGCGGATGTCGACACCCTCGGCTTCGGCCACCCGGGCGGCACGCTCATCCGCCACGACGTTGAAACCGATGATGATCGCATTGGACGCCTCGGCCAGCAGAACGTCGCCCTCCGTGATCCCGCCGGGCATGGCCTGCAGGATGTTCAGCCGGACCTCGCTCGTGCTCAACTCGGACA
>JALORE010000250.1 GCA_025459125.1 Planctomycetota bacterium
GCCCGAGGTGTCGTTGGCGTTGCCCTCGAAGGCATAGAGCGCCTTGAGGTTCGTCTTGCCCGGATCGGCGGGCGTGAAGAACGCCGGAGCCTTGGGATATAACCGGATGTCATCGATGAACACCAGCCCCTTGGCGCCCGCCCCTTCGACGCCGATCGTCAGCTTGGTCACATCGTTGATGCTGACGGTTGACAGATCGACATTCCAGGGGATCCACCCCAGCTTGGCGATGTCGCCGGCATTGCCGGTGTACGCCACCTTGGTGTTGTTGATCTTGACGTACAGTTGTCCGTTGTTGCCGGCGATGCCTTGGAACCACAGCGACAGGCTCTTGATGCCGTTGGCGGTCCAGTTCTGGGGCCTGTCGAACGTCCGGGTGGCCTCGGAGAGAGTGATCGCGCCGGCGTTGCTGTAACTCAGGGGCATGGACTGGGTGCCGCCGTGAATGATCCTCCGCTCGGCAAACGGCGCCTGGGCGTAACCGACCTGCGAGCCGTTGTTGCTGGAGCCGAAACCATCGGCCCAGGTCTCGTAGATGCGGTTGCCCTCATCATTCGTGTAGCTCTCGAAGTCGTCCACGACCTCGTATTCCTGGGTCGTGAAGCTCCAGACCTCGCCCGGAATGGTTGTGGCGTTCACCTCATCCACACGCCAGTAATATGTCGTGGCGAGTTGGAGTGAGGGCGGATCGTACATGTGGTTGGCAAGCGTCTGGACGGGGGCCGTGCCCTCGGCCACCGCTTGCTTATCCGTGCCCAGGTAGATCTGGTGTGATGTGGCCTGACGACCCGGGCGCCAGTTCAGAACCGCGTCCAGGCCGATACCTGTGGCCCCATCGGGTGGCTGGGGCGCGTAGGCCTGCACCGGGATCGAGAAGAACCGCACCTCGCTCAGGCCGGTCTGCGGAGCCATGCCCCAGGGGCTGTTGACGGTGAGCTTGACGTACCGGGCGGATACCCCGCCAAAAGCAACCGTGGTGTTCGAGGTGTACGTCGGCAGTCCCGTGGCCCGGGCAAACTCGGGTACGCCCGGCAATTCGGTCCACGCGGCCCCATCCGGGGAAATCTCGATCTTGACGCGCCGGGCGCCAAAGCCGATGAAAGGCTCGACCGCCTGGTTCGAGTTCCAGACCCTCATCTCATACAGATGCTGCGCTCGGTCAAACGCATATTGAATCCAATTGGGGGGCGCGCCGGTGCTGAGCCACATGGTGCTCGACTCGTTTCCGTGCTGGCCGGCGCTGTTGAGCCCCGAGCCATCGATCGTCTTCTCCGGCCCCATCCCCGCCTGGGAGGTGGAGGCGATGGCCGTGACCTTCGTGATGGGATAGGCGTACGGCTCCACGGTGAACGACCACACGGCGCCTTTGAAGATCGAGTTGTCCGGGGTCCGGTTGACTTCATCGATGCGCCAGTAGTAGGTCTGGCCGAAGGCCAGGGGCGCGGTGTACGTATTGGGATCGATGCGGCCCCGGTAGATGCCGCCCGGGTCCGCCGCCGTCGCCGCGGTCACCGCCGCCAGATCGGTCCCGAGGTACACGTCGTGCCGGCCCGCGAAGGTACCCGGCGTCCAGCTCAAGGCCGCGTCCTGGGCCACATCCGTCGCCCCGGCCGCCGGTTGGGGATGGGAGGCTCCGCCGGCCAGAACCGTCCTGGCGTTGCGATAGTCGTTGTCGGTCGGCACATACGCGGGACTGTCCGTCCACAGGAAGACGTCCCAGAAATTGGCGTTGTTGCCCTGCCGGTGGACGATGGTCATGGTGTTCCTGCCGTCCTTCAGTCGCCGGGTATGCCCATCGCCATGGCCGGACCGGCCCCAGGTCCACGGCGGTCCCAGGTTCTCATCGAAGATCCGCTGGGCGTTGCTGAACCCGGGCGCCGAACTGGTTCCGGGATAGGGTGGCGAGGCCGGCAACACCGGCTCGCCCGGGATGCCCTCCACCACGAGGAAGTCCGAGTCGTTGTTGGGGACGATCACGCGTCCCCAGAAGTACCAGGTGCCACCCTTGCCGTCGGCCTGGGCGATATCGAACGTGTAGCGCAGCATGCCGCCCTCGGCACCGGTCCGAGTGACGGCCTTCCCGAAGGCTCCGTCCGCATCGACCACCTTGAAGTAGGCATCGGTGTCGGGATCGCGCTGGTCGTAGGCCTCGACTTCAAACCAGATCTGGTGCGCGTTGCCGAAGTTGGAGACCTTGACGGCCACGGCCCCGACCGGCGCCGCCAGGAACAGACCGGATGCCAATACCAGCACCAACGAGAGGAGATGAATCGATCGCTTGCACATGATGATCCTCCTTCCAAGTACAGTGGCCCGTACAGGTCTGAGAATAGACAGATACATTCTATCATGGAGCCGGACCCTCTGCAACCTGCTTCGTCCCCAGTCCCCAGTCCCTGTCGGCGCCTCGGCGGGAGCGTGGTATGATACCGACCGGAACAAGTGCGTGACAGGTGGGTTGCAAACATCCAGAGCACCAGCAGCGATCGGAAAGGGCAGGACCATGACGAGCACGTACAAGAGCATAACAGCGGCAGCAATCCTCTTCGGACTTCTTGTCTTTGGGTCCGTCCTGGTGCAATCCTCCCAGAGCCCGGGTCCGCGACCCGGCACGCACAACATCGATCCGACCGCCGATATTCACCCTTCGGTCCTCCTGGCGGGCAAGGTCACGGTCGGAGCCTATACCAAGATCGACGCGGGCACGATCATCACCGGGAACGTCACCATCGGACACCATACGCTGATCCGGTGCAACGTGACCATCCGGGGCACCAACCAGATCGGCAACTACACGCACATCTACGACAACGTGTGCATCGAGGGCGGCCGGCCGGCCCAGGTGGGCGGCTCGCGGGCCGAGACGCCGGACCGCTCGATCATAGGCGACGGCTGCTGGGTCAATCACGGGGCCACGATGCACGGCACCCAGATTGCCGACGGCGGTGCCGTCGGGCTCAATGCCTGTTGCGACTACAATACCCGGATCGGCCAGGGAGCCATCCTGGCCAACGGTAGTGCCACACACGTGGACCAGGTCATCCCCGACAACAGCTTCGCGGAAGGAGTGCCGGCCACGGTCCAGAAAACGGACATCACCGACCGCGAACGACTCGATTACTTCGGCGTGCTGCCTTCCGCCTGGACCCGCTACGAAGCCGCCAACATCGAAAAGGCCATTCGAGGCCGGCAGTAGTCACGCCGGGCCGGCGTCAGGACGCGTCGGCCCGAAGCAGGAGACGCTCGAAGGACTCCGGCGGCGGGGCTTCGAACGTGCGCATCTCGCCGCTGCCGGGCAGGCGGATCGTCAGACGCTGGGCGTGGAGCATCATGCGCGGGTACGCCCGCTGGATCTCGCGGTCGCCGTAGAGGCGGTCGCCGACGATGGCGTGGCCGATGCTGTAGAGGTGCACGCGGATCTGGTGGCGCCGGCCGGTCTTGGGGTAGGCCTCGACGAGGGTGTAGGCGGGGAAGCGGTGCAGGACCCGGTACTCGGTGTAGGATTCCCGGCCGCTCTGCGGGCAGACGGAGACCCGGCCCGAGCCGCGCTGGCCCAGCGGCTTGTCGATCGCGCCCTCGTCGGCGGCCATCACGCCGTGCGTGAGAGCCAGGTACTCCTTATGCACCAGCCGGCGCTGGAACTCCAGGCTCAGCCGGCGGTGGGCCTCGGCGGTGCGGGCGAAGAGAATCACGCCGCTGGTGTCTTTGTCGATCCGGTGAACGATGAAGATCTCTTCGCCGCGCTGCGTGCAGAGCCACTCGTACAGCGATTCAGCCGGCGGCGGGTCCCTCTGTCGCTCGGGAATGGCCGACAGGCCCTCCGGTTTGTTGATTATGATGAGATCTTCATTCTCAAACAGAGTTTCGATCATAAGGAAATATGATAAGATGGATCGACCATGAGTACGAACCGATTTTTCGTTGCGACAGCGGATTTTGCCGGCGACGAGGTCCGGCTGAGCCGGGAGCAGGCGCGGCAGGTGCAGCAGGTCCTGCGGCTGGGACCCGGCGATATGATCGCGGTCTTGGACGGCCAGGGGATGGAATACGATGTGCGTCTGACGACGGTCGGCAAATCGGAGGCCGCCGGCCAGATTGCCGCCCGCCGTCCGGCCGCCGGCGAACCGGCGGTGGAGCTGACGCTGTTCCAGAGCCTGCTGATCCGGGAGAAGTTCGAGTGGGTGCTGCAGAAGGGCACCGAGGTCGGCGTGGCGCAGTTCGTGCCGGTCCTGACGAGTCGTGGCATCGTGCGGACCAAGGAGATCGACGAGGGCAAGCTCGACCGCTGGCGCCGGATCGTGACCGAGGCGGCGGAGCAGTCGCACCGCGGCCGGGTCCCGCGGATCGAGCCGATTGTCCCCTTTGCCGAGGTGTTCACGCGTTTCGTGGGCTTCCACCGGTGGCTGATCGCGGCGCCCGCGCCGGAGACGACCACCTTGCGGGACGCGCTGCGGGATATGCCCGGCCAGGACGCCTCGGTTGCCCTGCTGATTGGCCCGGAAGGCGGCTTCACGGACGAGGAGGTGGCCCTGGCCCGTGCGCAAGGCGCGCTCGCGGTCGGCCTGGGTCCGCGGATCATGCGGACGGAGACCGCGGCGACGGTGGCCTCGGCCCTGGTCCTGTACGAGCTCGGGGAAATGGAGCCGTAGCCTCGTGGCGACTGGCACCCTGTACCTCGTGGCGCCCGAGTGGCAGCGGCAAGCGCTAGCTTGCCGATGGTTGGCCCCTCCGCCAGCGGCAAGGCCTGCGCCAAGCCTCCGGCCTTGCCGCTGCCACCCAGTCGAGCTTGGGGAAATGGAGTCATAGAGTAGACGGCCGGCACATCACCCCCGTGTGGGTGCGAACGGAGTAAGGACAGTGGCCAGCGGCATACTGTATCTGGTTGCGACACCGATTGGCAATCTGGGCGATATCACCCTGCGGGCGCTGGAGACACTCCGGCAAGTGGACCTGGTCGCCAGCGAGGACACCCGCCATACCGGGCTGCTGCTCAAGCATTTCGAGATTCAGAAACCACAGATGGCGTTTCACGAGCATAACGAGCATCAGGCCACGCCGCGGATCATGCAACTGCTGGAAGAGGGCAAATCCGTCGCCGTGGTCACCTGTGCCGGCACGCCGGGCATCTCCGACCCCGGTTTCGTCCTCGTGCGGGAAGCGATCCAGTTGGGCTTCGCAGTCACGGCTATTCCGGGTCCGACCGCGTTCGTCATGGCCCTGGTGCTCTCCGGTCTGCCGGTGCACAGCTTCACCTTCCGGGGTTTCCCGCCGCACAAGAGCGGTCCGCGCCGTCGGTTCCTCGAAGCCGACAAGGACTCGCCCTATACGTTGATCTACTACGAAAGCCCCTTCCGCCTGCGGAAGCTGCTGGAGGACGCCCTGGCCGTCTTCGGCGACCGCCGCGCCGCGATGGCCAAGGAGCTGACGAAGATCCACGAGACTGTCCGCCGGGGCCTGCTCTCCGAGCTGCTCGCCACGGTCGAGGAGAACCCCAAGGGCGAATACGTCGTCCTGGTCGCCGGCCGGGATATTGAATAGTCGCTCTATGTCATCCGGAGCAGTTGAGCGGCGGCTTTCGTGCCGCGGCGGAAGCTGTCGAGGCTGAAATGCTCGTTGGGTCCGTGCGGACCGTCGCTGTCCAGGCCGAAGCCCATCAGGACCACCGGGCAACCCAACTGCTCGACGAACGTGCTGACGACCGGGATGGAGCCGCCGCAACGGATGAAGACGGTATCGCGGCTGAAGCCCTTGCGGATCGCCTCCTGGGCGGCGCGGATCATCGGATTGTTCACATCGAACAGCACCGGCGGGCTGGCCCCGAACTCGTTGATCTCCAGGCGGACCGTATTCGGACAGACGGAGCGGATGTGCTCGATCACCAGGTCGCGGACGCGGGCCGGGTCCTGGTTCGAGACCAGGCGGCACGTGATCTTGGCGGTAGCGGAAGCAGGGATGATCGTCTTGGAGCGCTGGCCCTGGTAGCCACCGAAGATGCCGTTGACTTCGAAGGTCGGCCGGGCCCAGAGCCGCTCCAGGGTGCTATAGCCGCTCTCGCCGTGCAGATGCGGCACGTTCAGCTCCTTCGCCAGGGCGCCGTCGTTGAAGTTCAGCTTGCGGAAGCTCTGGCGCTCCCAGTCCTGCAGCGGCACGACATCGTCATAGAAGTGCGGGACCAGGACCTTGCCCTCGCGGGAGACACACGCGGCCAGGATCTGCGCCAGGACCATGGCGGGATTGGCCACACCCCCGCCATAGGCGCCGGAATGAACGTCCGAGGCGGGGCCCCGGACGATGGCCTCCAGGGCGATGATGCCGCGCAGCCCGTAGGTAATGGCCGGCGTGTTCGCATCGTACATCGTGCTGTCCGAGACGACCACCGCATCGGCTTTGAGCTCGTCTTTGGCTTGGCTGACGTAGCGGGCCAGGGCGTCGCCGCCGGACTCTTCCTCGCCCTCCAGCAGGAAAAGCACCTCGCAGGGCAGACCGCCCTCGGTCTTGAGCAGGCTCTCGACAGCCTTGAAATGCGTGAAGACCTGTCCTTTGTCGTCGGTTGCCCCGCGGCCGTACAGGATGCCGTCGCGGATCGTCGGCTCGAACGGCGGGGTTTTCCACTCGCCGACCGGGTCCTCCGGCTGCACATCGTAGTGCCCGTAGATCAGCACCCGCTTGGAACTCTTGCCTTTCTTCGCGGCACGGACGATCGGCTTGCCACCGATATCGATCAGCCCGGCTTGGAAGCCCAAGCCCTTCAGATGGTCCACCACCCACTGGGCGCAGGCCCGCGTGTCGGCGTCGTGCTTCTCCTGGGCGCTGACCGAAGGAATCCGCATGAACTGCTTGAGCTCTTCGATGAAGCGGTCCTGATTCTCGTCGATGTAGGCTTCCACTCGGTCCGTCATCTTCTGCATCCTCCTGAATCGTCCGTGCGTGTCCCGGGGGCGAGTCCCGGCTCCCGCTGAGCCGGAAATGACGTGTGTAAACACCCGGTTCGACCATTCTACCGCTGGCCCACCCGGCCCGGCTACAGGGAAATACCCCGGCCCGAGGGTGGGAGGTGGCCGGCCTACGGCCGAGTGCGAAGGTTCAAGTGCAAAGTGTGAAGTCAGAAGGCACACCGCCAGATTCTCTGGTTTAACACTTCAAACTTGAAACTGCTCCCATTGGCTTTGTTCGCCACACTCGGTGTCCCTCGGAGCCCGCCACGGTCCGACGACGGGAATTGGCTTTGTTTTCCGAAGCCCTGGGCTGGCCCAATTCCTCGTAACTATTTATCCGAAAAGCACTTATCCTTGTTTTCCCGCTGTCGCAAATTGGGTTTGTTTCGCACATTTTCCCCGGCGATATGGGCATTTTGTGGGTATTCCGGAAGTACGCCGTCGCCACCATCTGGGACCCCCGGCCTCGAACTGGAAACTGCCTCGTGACCACACGCGTTGACGCGATGGTCGCCATTCCATGATCCTCCATTCGTGGTGCACATTATACCGAAAACCTGGTCATTTGTCAATATAGATCATGAATCGCGAATCAGAAACTGGTGCTCCATGACTCGTCAAGTGATGGAGAGTGCTTCTTGAGCTTCATTCTGGCATCGGTTGGCGGCTCAGCTCGTGGCGATCCCTTCCGCACGATACTTCGTGAGAAGTGTCTTGAGCTGCTCGCCAGCACCCCGGTCGGTCGAATCCAGCAACGACAGGACCGTCTCAATGTCTCCGTCGCGCAGATGCCCGTCTCTCAGGAGCCTTGTGGCATAGGCGGCTTCCGGTCCCTCGGTCTGCGAGCCTCTAACGCCCGCGACGGCGTTGCCAGTGACGTTGAATTCCTCAGACGATCCGCGCAGTTTGTTCCACAGACTGCCGACGATCCCTGACGGCCTTGCCCCCGCGCCTTTCCGCTGGCCCGGCCGCTCCGGCACCATCTCCGAAATCGGCTTCAACTCCCGGCCGGTATATCCGTCTTTGAAGGCCTCCTTGAGGATTCTCAGGCCCGTCGTCGTCTGGTCCACCATGCCCTTCTCCACCTGTGAAGGGTCGGCGCGAGGATAAAGCGTGTCGACTTTCCCCTTTGGGTCCGCTGCGTCCGCCGCGTCCTTCCCCAGCCTGTGGTAGATCTCTCGGATGCCCTGGAGTCCGCTCACGCCGTTCACACTCTCGCTCATGCCGCCGGCTGTCGCCGCCACGTGGTACTGCCCCGCATCCTTGGCGTCCAGCAGTTGCTCAAGGTCGCTCTTCGGCGTGTACCCAGGCGTCTGACGTTTCGCACGATGCTGGACAAGGACCTCGCCGCTTACTGTGATCCGCGATTTGCCGGGGGCACTCGGCGCATCCGTCTCGCTGGCCCGTGCCGACATTCTCTCCCCCGCACCGCCCGCGAGACTCGGAGACGGGCTTGGTGGTCTGCTCCGCGAGAAAGGAGTCCCCTCGCGGGGTGAGGACGCCGCGTCCTCCTGCGGCATCCCCAACGACTTCTTCAGGTCGCCCACCGCCTCATCCCGTAGGCGTTTGAGCTGCTCCTTGAAGTCCTCACGCGGGTTCCGCCGTTGGGGCTCCTGCCTCTGGGGCTGGTCCGAGTTCTTCTTTTCGTCAGACATGTGATGCCCTTTCGTTCCTCAGCGTGTGGAATCCTGAATCGTTGCCATGACGCTCAGCCATCGACGAACAACTGGCATCGCTGGACGAACTGCATATCCAGCCGGGCGATCTGAATACGATCCCCGAAGCTCAGCGGAATCAGCTCGCGGCCGGCCAGCTTCCGGTCGTTCACCTTCACCTCTGCCGCCGGCGCCAGGTTCTCCAGGAAGAACCGGCCGCCCCAATGGACCAACGCCGCCTGGAGCGGCTCCAGCCCTCTGTCGCAGATCCGAATCGCGCAGTCCTCGCCGCAGCCAATGACGGCCACACGGTAAACGAGGCAGTAGGACTCGCAGCCATTCTCATCATCGGCGCCGAGATTGCCGGCTCGTTCCAACAGCAGGGCGGCCGGCCCCGCCGGGTCGGCCAGCTCCCACATTTCTCCCGGCGCATCACCCATCGCATCGTTGTAGCCGCCGCAGGGCTGGGGCAGATGCCCGCCCATATACCGGACGGACAGGCTCAGGACTTCGCCCAGAACAAGGTCTTTCGTTTGGTCCTGAATCAGGCGGCCGCCGGCATCCACCTTCTGCCCATCCAGCGTCGTGCCGTTGACCGACCCCTCGTCCAAAACGATCAGACCTCCCTGTCGCAGCTCGATGCGGCAATGGTCCCGGCTCATCTGGTTCGATAGCGCATCGTTCTGGGCCGAACGTGGGGCCAAGCGGGTCACAATGTCGTTGCGGCGGTTCTTCCCCAGGGTCACGCAAGGCTTGGCAAGCAGCAGGATATTCGTGGTCTTGTCCTTCGCTTTGATACACAAGCTGGCGGAGTCGGTCGGAGAACCGCGTGCGGGCTCGACGAGCCGCTTGGCCCCGGTGGCCTCCAGCTTGTGCCGGAGGGCCTGCGTCAGCTCCTTGCTCTGTCGGGGGTCGAACCGCAGCGGCACGATCTGGAAATCCGGCGGGAGCTTGCGGTACTCCAGCATCAGATCGTTGACGTTGCGGATCTTGCCCTGATCGACCATGATGTTGATGTTGTTGTTGACCGAGTTGCCCATCTGCTTGCCGGTGCCGGCGCTGACGTTGACCATGTTGTCGGCCTGGAGCTTGACCTCGTGCAGGTTCTGCGTGTTTTCGAAGACCAGCAGGTCGCCCTCCGCCCAGTACGAGTAGACCGAGTCGCCCTGCTGGGCGTTGACCCGAAAGGTCACCATCTTGACGCCAGGGTCCGGCGGCTGGGCGGGGTGTCTCTTGTGCACGTGGTCGCACGCGTCCAGCGCACAGGCCCAGCATTCCGCCCGGTTCAGCAGATTGCCCGCGACCTCGACCTCGAGGAGATCGAACCCGGTCTGGCTCAGGTTCTCCAGCTTGAGGTCCAGCACGCCGGAGAAGCCCGCCATGTAGAACTGGTTCATGTTGATGGACAGGGCCAGCCCCCGAGACGTGCTCTCTTTGCGCTTGTCCGGATGGTCCTTCCTGCCAGGCTCCGATGATACCACGGTCTTTGTGCGTTGCTCCGTTATCGCGGTTGGCGGCGGCGCTTTCGCGTCCGGCTCATTCGGTTTGCCCCCCAAACCCGCAGATGCTTGCGTATCCGCGCTCGACTCCTGCAATGCATCGCCGGCTCGTTCCGTCTCTGGAGCGGCCGAGACTGCCGGCTGCGGCACATCGTCCGTCTTGGGTGCTGGATCGAGCAGATTGTGGCCGCACTGGTCACAGAACCGGGGCCTGTCCCCCTGCAAAAGAGCCCCGCACTGTGGGCAAACACTTCCGGGCATGCCTGACCTCCAGATTCCCAATTTTAGATCGACCAGGGGCTCCG
>JALORE010000251.1 GCA_025459125.1 Planctomycetota bacterium
CACCAGCGCGCCGGGCAAGACTGTAGCCGGGCGCCACATCGATCTTCTCGTCGATCTGAGGGGCGATCAGTTTGTAGGCCCAGCGCTGGGCCGATTCAATCTCCGGGTAGATGACTTCGGTGGCGCCGATTTTGGCGAAGACCTCGCCGGCGGTGAGGCTTTCGGCCCGGGCGTAGATCTGCTCGACTCCCATCTGGCGGAGATTGACGACGGTCAGGACGCCCGCTTCGAAGCCCTGCCCGGTACCCTGGCCGACCCCGACGATGGCGACGTCCACGTTGTCGATGCCCTGTGCACGCAGGGCCTCCACATCCGTGCTGTCCAGCCGCACCGCGTGCGACACCTGGTCCCGGATCAGCTCGATCGGCTCTTTCGCCTTGTCAATCGCGATCACTTCCGCCCCGCTCATGGCCAGGGAAAGGGCCAATTTCTGCCCGAAGCGGCCCAACCCGATCACCGCAAATCGTCTCATCGTAAACCTCGTAGTTTCCCGGGGGACTTCCGCTTCATCCCACCACAACTGCTTCTTCCGGATAGCTGTACCGCGCCGACTTCAGGTTGAAGGTGATGGCGGCCAGCAGGGTCAACGGTCCCAAGCGGCCGGTGAGCATCACGAGGATGATAACGAACCGGCCGGCCGTCGTCAAAGAGGGGGTGATGCCTGTGGATAGTCCGACCGTCCCCAGGGCCGAGGCGACCTCGAAGAACATCTGCATCAGGGAGAAATGACTCCGTGCTTCCGTGACGCACAGCGTGAGCGTCGCACCGAACAGAACGGTGGCGAACAAGATCATTACGGTAACAGCCCGGCGCACGACGATCATCCGCACCGAGCGCCGGAAGAACTCGACATCGTCGCGCCGGCGGAGCGTGGCAATCACCGCCATAACGACCACCGCGATGGTTACGGTCTTGACGCCGCCGGCCGTACCGCCCGGGGAGCCGCCGATGAACATCAGCAGGATCAGGATCAGCTTGCCGGCGTCGGACAGACCGGCGATGTCCACGGTGTTGAAACCTGCGGTCCGGGCCGCAATGGACTGGAAGAGCGCATCGAGCACGTGAAGATCCCGCCCTTCCGGGCCGGGGTGCGTCAGTCGCTCGAAGGCAAACAGCAGGACCATGCCGCCGGCGACCAGCAGAGCGGTGACCCACAGGACGGTCTTCGTCTGCAGCTCCATCCGTTGGGGGGCCCGCTGGAAGACCCTGCCGGGGCCGCGGGACAATCTCCGGCAGGCCCGCACGATCCGGTCGCCGGCCACGGCGCCCAGGTCGTACAGCACGCCGAAGCCGAGGCCCCCCAGAATGATCAGCGGGCAGATCACCAGGTATACGCCCGCGGACCCGCGGTAGCCGACGAGGTTATCCTGAAAGAGGCTGAAACCCGCGTTGCAGAACGCGCTGACCGAATGGAAGATGCTGTAGTACCACAGGTGCTGAGCGTCCGGGGCGCGGCCGGGGACGTTGTTCCACATGGGCAGCAGCGCCGCGGCCCCGATCGTCTCCAGCACCGCCGTCGTCACGAAAACGAACACGACCATCGTGTTGATGCGACCGAGCGTGCCCTCGCTGAGCAGATCCTGCATCGCCGCCGACTCGCGCACGCTCAGGGCCCGGCCCAGCAGCAAAGCCAGGACCGCCCCGAACAGGACAATGCCCAGGCCGCCCAATTGGATCAGGGCGAGGATGACCACCTGGCCCATCAGGGTGAAGTCCTGGCCGGTGTCTCTGACGGTCAGGCCGGTGACACAGGTGGCGCTGGTGGCCGTGAACAGCGCGTCGACCGGTGGCAAGCCCGACCTCCCCGGGGTTGCCTTCGGCAGCATGAGCAGTCCGGCGCCGGTCACGATCAGGATCAGGAAACCCGCGATCCACGTGCGGGTCGGACTGCGTCCGGCGGCGGCCAGGTGAACCGACATCATGAAGAACTTGATGGCCACATCGGCGAGGAGATACAAGGCCACCGCCCAGTGCCGGACCCGGACCGGATCGACGCGGCCGGCCCAGTGCCCGGCGCCCACCAGCGCCAGCGCCAGTGCCATCAGCATGGGGATCTCGTACCAGTTGGCCAGCAGGTACTCCCATTTGGATTCGGCATTGAGCAGGCGGACGATCTTGCCGCCGAGAAAGATCAGCAGGGCCGCCAGCAGGATGCCTATCAGGAAGGACGCCGGCAGCGGCGGTTCGTAGAAGCCGAACAGAAGCGCGAAGGATACCACGACAAGCAGGGAGGTTACCCCTTTGACCCCCGCCAATACTTGTTCCAGCCTGCCGTTTCGGTATGCAATCTTCATAACGTGCTATCTGGACGCGGACACCCGGCAAATAGAGGTTTTTTACCCAGCTCGGCCGCGAGATGCCAGCAAAATCAGGCCGCTCAGGCGACGTCGGCCAGGCCGAGGGAGTCGCCGAACTTGGCCAGGAGGGCCCGGCGGATGCCGCGATGCTCGGGCTGTGCCAGGGCGGGGTCCTGGGAGACGAGGTGGAAGGCGTGCCTGCGGGCGACCACGAGCAGGTCGTAGTCCTCGACGATGTTGGCGATCTTCAGGTCGGGCAGGCCGTGCTGGCGGGCACTGAACAACTCGCCCGGGCCGCGGATACGCAGGTCCTGCTCGGCAATTTCAAAACCGTCGTTGGTCTTGGTCATGACCCCGAGCCGGCTCCTGGCGGCTTCGTTGTCCGTCTCGGCGAACAGCAGGCAGTAGGATTTGGATTCGCCCCGCCCGATCCGGCCGCGGAGCTGGTGCAGTTGCGCCAGGCCGAAGCGGTCGGCGGCCTCGATGACCATGATCGTCGCGTTCGGCACATCCACACCCACCTCGATGACGACCGTCGAGACCAGTACGTGAATCGCACCCTTGCGAAAACCGCCCATGATCCGCTGCTTCTCGTTCGAGGGCATCTGGCCGTGCAGCAGCGCAACCTGGAATTCCGGAAGGACCTTCTCGGACAACTCCTTCCACGCATCGGTCGCCGCGGCGATCTCCTTGCTCGTTTCCTCGACGGAGGAAATCCGCGGGTAGACGAAATAGGCCTGCTTGTGGGCCCGCAGCCGCTCGCGGATGAACTCGTAGGCCCGCTGGCGGTTGTCGCGCTCGACCCACCGGGTGACGACCTCGCCCCGACCGGGCGGCAACTGCTTGATGACAGAGACGTCCAGGTCGCCAAAGGCGGTCATCGCCAGCGTCCGCGGGATGGGCGTGGCCGTCATGACCAGGCAATGTGGGGTGCTGTCCTTGCGCAGCTCGGCCCGCTGGTGAACGCCGAATTTGTGCTGCTCGTCGATAACAACCAACCCCAGGTTCTGGAACTCGATGTCCTTTTGGAGCAGGGCGACGGTGCCTACGACGATGTCCATCTCGCCCTGTTTGATCCGCCCGAGCGGCTCATCGCGTTTCTTGCCGGTCAGGCCGCCGGTGATGAGCACGCGCCGGACGTGGCTGTCCTTGAGATACCGCTCGATGCTCAGGAAGTGCTGGGAGGCCAGGATCTCCGTCGGCGCCATGATGGCCGCTTGCGTCTTGTTGGCGATGGCCAGCAGCGCCGCGTAGAGCGCCACCACGGTCTTGCCGGAGCCGACGTCGCCCTGGAGCAGGCGATTCATCGGCCGGGTCCGGCCCATGTCCTCGGCGATCTCCGCGATACAGGCGTTCTGGTCGTCCGTCAGCAGGAAGGGAAAGCGTTTGCGAATCCGGCTGTCGATCTCGTCGGTGAGCAGGCACGGCGTCGCGGAGGCGGCGTGCTGCGTCCGGTACCGGCGCAGACCCAGCCCGAGCTGCATGAGGAACAGCTCATCGTACCGCAGCCGCCGTGTGGCCTGAGCGAGCTTCTCTTCATCCGGCGGCATATGAATCCAGGCGAACGCGTCCCGGCGGCGGATCAGCCCGGTCTCCTGGAGATAGCTCTCCTCGTAGAACTCGTCCACCAGCTCGTCCAGGCGGTCCAGCAGCGGCAGGATGATCTGCTTGATCTGCCGGCTGCTCAGGCGGCCGCTCGCGGGGTAGACGCCGCCGCTGAACTGCTTGTCCGGATCGGCGTGCGGAGCAGGGGCGGGGCCTGGAGGCATTCCCTCCTCCGTCGTCCCTCCGGCCTCGTCCCGCGCGCCGGCGGGCGGCTCCTCGACCATCATGAACTTGGGATTGGTCAACTGGAGCTGGTGTTTGAAGATATTGGGTTTGCCCGAGGCGATGATGACCTGGCCGAGCCGGACTTGGTTGCGCAGGTAGCCGCCGTTGAACCACACAATCCGGCAGACGCCGGTCTCATCGCTGACGATCGCCTCGAACATCGACGGCCGCCGGTACTCCCGGAAGTCGACCGACTCCACCAGGCCGATGATTGTCGCCGGCTCATCCGCCTGCAGGTCGGCGATCTTGATCGGGCGCGGCGCAAAGACCCAGTCGCGCGGGAAGTACTCCAGCAGATCGCCCACCGTCTGCACGCCCAGTTTGGCAAACACCTGTGCCCGCGCCGGCCCGACCCCCTTGAGGTACTGGACCGCCGTCGACAGCGTTACCCCCTCCCGGCCCGAGGTTTGTTTCCCAACCGCAGCTTCCATGTTCCTGGCGTTTCTCTATCCTGCCATGCCCGCTCGTTTTCGATTCTGTTCTGGGGGGCGACTCCGATTGTCGTCCTATCTAACAGCCATATCACATCGACGTGCATCTTGCCAGTGCAATACGGATTCGGAGAAGTCGCTGCGCGGTAGGGACGCTGTCATCCTTCGGCTGCGCCTCAGGATGGCAAAGGAGCGCGAGGTGCGTCATTCGGAGAAACCGTATTCGCCGATGAGCTTCACGAAGCGACAGCCGCAGATGGAGGTCTCGATCAGCTTACCCTGATGCTTCTCGGCGACGATGAGTTCCTGGGCTGCGCCCTGGCCGACCGGCGCGATCATGATGCCGGTCCCGGCGAGCTGCGCCGTCAATGGGGGGGGAACATCCGGAACCGCCGCGGTGATCATGATCCGCGAGAAGGCGCGCGCTTCGGGCCAGCCGCGACTGCCGTCGCCGATACGGAACTCCACGTTTTCGATTCCCAGCTTCGCCAGGACCGCGCGGGCCGCCACGGAGAGCTCGGGCGAGCGTTCTATCGTAGAGACCCGTTGGGCCAGGCAGGCCAGGATGGCGGTTTGATAACCGCTGCCGGTGCCCACCTCCAGAACCTCGTCGCCGGGCCGCACCCGCAGCAGTTGGGTCATCAGGGCCACGATGTAGGGTTGTGAGATCGTCTGCCCTCCGCCGATGGGCAGTGGGCCGTCCTTGTACGCCTGGGGGCGATATTCCGGCGGCACGAACTCTTCGCGGGGAATCTGGGCCATGACCCTGAGTACGTCCGGATCGGTGATATCCCGCCCCCGCAGATCGTGCCTGCGCATGTGTTCTCGCGCCTCCGCGAGGCCGTTGTCGTCCTTTCGCTCCACCATGAGGGCCATGATGATCCTGCGGCCAGGCGTTGACAAGTCAATTCCGTTCCCAGCACCCGCCGGCGGCCGCGTTGCCGGTCAGGTTGCCAACTTCAGAAACTCGGCAACCCGGGGGTGTAGGGCGGTTTCCGGTACTGCGCCAGGCCTCGCAATCGTGGTTCACCTGGGTTCCTGCGCTGGTACTTCGCCCAGCCCGAAGTGACGGGCTGGTTCGATCCGGCTCGCGTCAGGGTGGCAGCGGCAAGCTGCGCATGGGGACCCCGAACGGGATTCGTACCTGTTTAGCCTCCTGTGCCACCCGGCCGGATCGAGAGCCCGGGCTAAACACGTACTCTGGGACTCCTTGCCGCTGCCACCATCGTAAGCCTCGAATATGAGTTGTCTCACTGGCCGCTCTGGCGTTGCAGCCGTACCACCACGCTCTGGGCGGTCGGTGGGGTCTTCAGGACCATGACGCCGCTCTTTACGACCACAGTCTCCTGCCCAACCGGCCGGGCCGCCACGGTGTCCATCCACTGCGCGTCCCATGACCCGTCCGGCACGCCCTGCAAGGTGAGTCGTCCGGGCGCTTGCTCCGCCGGCTGCCGGCCCATCCGGCGGTACAGCCAGTTGAACTGCGGCTGCCTCAGCCACAGGAGCATGTAATCGTCGGTTTGCAGGCCGCGCACTTCCAGGTTTGGTCCCTGGCGGGGTACGTAGTTCGTCAGCTCGAACGCCGTCGTGATGGAACCGCCGCCGGTGTTCGCCACCCGGATCGTGTGATGCCCGGCGGGGACGTCGATCGGGTACTTCTGGTAGTAGGCCCGCGGGTCGTACCGGTCGGCCGGACCGTAGGGCAGGAGATCGCGCTCCAGCAGGACGCTCCCATCCACGGACACCGTCAAGCGCGGGGCGGGTTTCGAGCCGCCGAGTTCCGGCACATAGATGACGAATTGTCCGGCCGCCGGGTAGTCGACTTGGAACGACCGGGCCGGGGCCTGCCAGCTCTGCCGGGGTCCGAGCCGGGCGTGGAGCAGGTCCTGCCGGTCGAGACGGCCGTCCGGGAGCACGGTAAAGGTCTCCCGGTCCAACGCCTCCGGCGAGAAGGTGTAGTTGCCGGGAAAGCCCTCGATGAGAGCGTCGGCATAGTAAGGAGGCCGGGCCGCATCGATCCACTCGAACGCCTGCACCTGCACGGGCCGCCACGTGCGCCGGCTGAACGGAATGCCCCGCACGACGTGCGCGGCGGCCTGGATGTAGCGGTAGAAATGCTCATTGTCCAGCCAGTCCCAGTCCCAGGCCATACCGGTGCCGGCGCTGCCGTTGAGCAGGGGACCCCACAGGCCGTCATGCACCATCACCCGTTCCGGATCGTGCGGCCCGTAGCCGGTGGAGCCCAGGTTGTGCCCGATTCCGTACTCCGTGAGCATGTAGGGCTTCTGGAATTGCTCGAGGAGGCGCCGGGTCCAGACACTGCTGATCTGCGCGATGTCCTTGACGGCGTACGTGTTCGTCGAGATCAGCTCCATCTCCGGCAGCCCATCGATCTCGGCGGAGCCGTTGAGGTTCCCGAAGTTCGTATGAATGACGTGCTGCGCGGCGTCCGCCGCACGCAGGCAGCGTGCCATCCGCCGGTGCCATGGGGTGGCGGTCTTCGCGCTGTACCCTTCTGCCGCGGTGACTTCGTTCCACAGGTCCCACGAGAAGACACTGGTCGAAGCGCCCCAGCGGGCGGCGACGTAGCGCAACAGGTTCTCAAAGACCCGTTGGGCCCGCTCGTCGGTGAAGTACTCACCGGGCTCATGGAGAATGCCGCCGTTCTTGACGTTGTAGACGTTGGCGTCCCAGCCGCCGTTGTTGCGGCGGAAGTTCGTCTGGTTGGTCAGCGTCAGCATGTGGTACACGCCCAGTTCTTCGCCCAGCGCCAGCACCTGATCGACGCACCAGCAGTATTCCAGGTTCAGCTTGCCCACGCCCTTGTCGGGGCGGCCCGCCGCGGCGACGCGCTCCATGATGTTGAAGTTCCCGTGCGTCAGGAACAGGCGGTTGAAGTTGCCGCCCGCCCCGGCAAAGCGGCGGTAGATCTGCTCAAACTGAAAGACCCGGCCGAGCGCCTTGTCCATGGCCACGGCACAGAAGGGTGTGCCATCCTCGAATTCGAAATAGAGCGGGTTGTTCCGGGAGATCCGCAGATAACCGTGCCCGGCCGGCGCGGTGGTACAGGCGAACGCGGGACCGGGGGCCTCGATCTGGCCGTGGCCGTCATTCGCTTTCAACACACAGGTATACTCCCCCGCCTGCGCCGGGGCGAAGCGCACTTTCCAGCAGGGCACGCCGGCGCGTTCGTACGATTCGCGTTCGCCGGCAACCGTGCGGCGGTACTCCTGATAGAAGAAACCGGCCACCGTGGTCTGTGTGCCGTCCGGGGCGGTGAAGACCGCGTCGACGCGGACGTCGTTGGGATCGAAGGGGTTCTGCCATTGCCCCTCCATCCGGAACGTGATTTCCACGGTCTGGCGGCGGGCCACCTGCGTCTTGCGGATGGACACCTCGGAAATCGTCAACGGTCCCGACGATGCCAGCGGCACGACCTCATCGGCGGCTTGACAGGGTCTGGGCCCGCACGCGAGGATCGCCACGGCCAGACCGTAAACGGCCCGGCGGACACAAGAGACGCGGATCATACTCCGATACCCATTCATTTCCTGGTCTCCTGAAAGAGCGCCGGCATTCTCTTCGGCATAGTCTTCGACTTGTTCCATCACCAGCCGGCGCGTGAGGCGGTCTGCTCACGCCCCCATCACGGGCGGCGCAGAGCCTTTCCCACCGCGGCTAACTGGTCGAGGAAGGGCTGCGCGATCAGGCCTTCGGGTTGGATCGGGACATCCCAGGTGATCGCGCCGCCCTGCTTGCGGATGCCCTGGCTCCACTTGACCACCTGTTCCGTAGAAAGGCGCGGCGCGCCCATGCCCCAGGTCCGGCCGAGATAGCTCAGGATGTGCACCTGGGTTCCATCGATTCTGCCCTCGACCGCCCGGCGGATTTCGATCCGGTTGGGATCGTTGATCTCACCGGCGGTGTAGTCCTCGTGCGGCGTGACGGAGAGAATCCGGGGCACCACGCCCGGATTGAAGGCGAGGATGCTGTCGGGGTTGCCGGCCCGCGCGGCCGCGGCGAAGCTGGCGAAGTTGGGCGTCTCGTCCGTGCGATACATCGTATTCGGCCAGTAACACCCATCGAACCACCAGCCCGAGATGTTCCGGCCCCAGCGCGTGGACCAGGCGCGGATCACCTGCTCCCACTGGAGCTGAAACTCGCGATTGCGATACGGCCCATTCTGCCATTGCAGCGCCCGCCGGGCGGCCGCGTCACCCGCCGGCGCTCCCGCCGGCAGGTAGACCATCAGCCTGATGCCCCGCGGTTGCAGCGCTGTGGCCAGATCCGCCACCAGGTCCCGCCGGGAACACCTGCTCGGCTGAATCCCGACATAGCGGTCGTACGTGGCGTTGGGCGCGAGGTAGTAACCGGAGTTCTGGCCGATGGTGACGAGGTAGTAACCCGCCCCGACGGACTGGAGCTGCTCGGCCAGTCCCTGGACGTCGAAGCGGTCGATCATCCCGTTCCATTTCTCGACGGTCATTTCCTCGTTCGCCGCGCGGGCCTTCCAGTCCGCCAGGTAGTGAGACATGACGCCCCAGCGGGCCTCCGGCATCCAGGCGGCCCGGGGCGCGGCCGGCTGGGCCAGCCCCGCACACGGCCAGACCGTCACCAAACCAAGAGCCAGCAGGCCGTTGAGGCAATGGTTCATTCGCGTCATGGCTTCTGCCCTTTCATCTGTAAGAGCCTCCAACAGCATGAGCATCCAGCCTTCTGTTGTCACCCCCCGCGCAGGCGGGGGTCCACCAGGGTCGAGGCGTTTCCGGATTCCCGCCTGCGCGGGAATGGCAGAAAGCAGGAGTCATCTCCATGGTGTTGGAGGCTCTAATCTAAATTCTCCGTGATGTCATTGCACGACCGCGTCGACCAGCGGCTCGAACAGGAATCGGCGGACCGGCTGGTGGTAGCCCGACGGGTCGGTGGCGGCGGTGGCGAGCAGTTCGCCGTTGCGTACGGCGATGAGGTTCAAGCTGGGCACGACCAGTGTGATCTGGTGGCCGGCGCCCGAACCCCAGAAGGCATCTTGGGGTACCCGGGGGCATTCGCCGTCGTTGTTGCTCCACCAGCCCATGCCGCAGTTGCCGGGCGTGCCGGCGTCGCGCGTAACCAGGCGCACAGCTGCGGCGCTGAGGAGCCGCTGGCCGTCCCAGTCGCCGCCGCGGAGCATGAGCCGTCCGACGCGGGCGGCCGCCCGCGCGGTGTAGTTGCCGCCGCCCCAGGAGCCGACCAGCGGCAGCCCGTCCACGACGGGGGTCTGGCCGTAACCGATGGCCCATTCCTCGTCCGGCACGCCGATCGGCCGCATCACCCGCTCGCGCAGGAGCGTGCGGATATCCTTGTGGGGCGCGTCCCGCAGCGAGGCGGTGACCGTGTACGTCAGCAGGGCGATGCCGGGATTGCTGTACTGGATCTTCGAGCCCGGCTCGAACAGCACGGGAGCCCGATCGCGCGACACCGTGAAGGAGTCGCGCGGGGGCGCGAGCCGTTTCCAGAAGTCGCCCTTCCAGCCGGTCAGCTTGTCGTGGGGCAGGTCGTCCGCCTCGGCGTCCTCGATACCCGAGGTGTGTGAGCCAAGCTGGCGGATCGTGATGCGGGATTTCTGCGGATCGCTCTTCCACTGCGGGATGTACTTGGCGGCCGGGTCATCCAGGGCGATGCGTCCATCGCTGAGCGCCACCGCCAGGGATACCCCGCCGACCACCGCCTTGGCCATCGAAGCGGTGTAGTGCTTACTGGTCGCCGACTGGCCGGGCGCGTACCACTCACAGACGATCTTGTCGTTGCGAATGACCAGCAGGCCCGTGGTCTTCCGGGTCGCG
>JALORE010000484.1 GCA_025459125.1 Planctomycetota bacterium
GCGGGTGTTCGGGGCATAGCCGGGCAGCGGTCCGTGAGGCACTTTGTCCTTATTGGTACTCGCGGGATCGGTATCCTCAACCCATGCACCGGTAACAGGATCCACTACACCACCAGCACCGTAGCCACCTGAATCGCGCATGTCGGGCGCGCCGGTGTAATAGTCGTAACCGGGCACGCGGGCGGGCCAGGCCGCCGGAGCGTCGTTGTAGAGGATCAGGGTCTTGCCGGCGTACTGGCTGAAATCGACGATGACATCGGCGCGTTCAGCCGGGCCGAGGGCGAGGCCGGTCTTGTCGACGATGCCCACCCAGAAGGCGGTCGGATCGGTGATGTAGGTGACCGGCTGGGGCGCGCGCACGGTCGGCTGCGGCAGGAAGCCGCCTTCGGTGCCGATCTGCAGGAAGCTGGGGCCGAGATTCGTACAGTTCACTCCGCCGGGTTGACACACACCAGGATCGGGAACGCCACCGTCGCGGCCGTCCACCGGCCAGTCTGCCGGCCAGTTGTTGGCTGCCGCGATCGACGCCGACGCAGGTGCCATCTTTACTTCGGTGTACGGGGATGCAGCTCTGGGATCAGGACTTACGTTGCCCTCAGTAGTGTCAGCCACGTAGAACGACAGGTTCTGGAAGCGGTCGCTGGCGGCATTCAGGATGCGGAAGCGATAGGCGCGCGGATCGACGGTCAGAGTCGGGAAGGCGGTGCCGTTGACCACGACGCTGTCCTGGAAGGCTTCCATCCCCATGGAGACGTTGGGGGTTCCCGGGATCTGCGGCGGCTGCCCGGGGGTGGTGCAGTTGGCAAAGACTGCCGGGAACGGGCTGCCGCAGTCCGGATCGTAGTACGGGTTGGCGACCGGCCCATGAACGACGCTCGTTGCCGGATAGAACCAGGGGCCGTACATCCAGCGACCGAAGGGATTGACGCCGCCGGAGCCTGCGAGCGGGTTTTGGGCCGGCATGTAGACGTGGGGCAGCCAGAGGTCGCCGGTTACCGGCGGACGGACGCCGTTGGCATCAGGCGCGCCGCTTCCCCAGTTCCAGAGCGGATCGGTCTCGCGCACCTTGGGAACCGTGATGGCCGTATCGAACTTGCCGGTTGCGGGGTTGTAGGTGTACTTCGTCGTGGGCGTGGCATCGACGAAGGTCTTGTCCTGGATGATCAGCGGAATCTGGTCGGCCGGGAGGAGACCGCGGTCGAGCAGGTCCTGCTCATACTGGTCGGTGATCACGTAGCCGGCGGCCTCGCCAGCGTAGACGTTCAGCCGGGTGATGCCGAAGGCGTGGTCGTGGTAGAACATCAGACGAGCGCTCTGCTCGTTGGTGTAGTAATAGGTGGTCGAGCCATCGCCCGGATCGGGCATGTCGGGGACATTCTGCAGGCTGACGCCCTTGGTGAAGGGCGTGAGTTCGTCGGCCGGAGTGATCCACTGGTGCGGAGTACCGTCGCTGATCCAGGGGGTGCGGCCGCCGTGCAGGTGGATGGCAGCGCGGTTCTGGGTGAACTTTGAGCACGTGTTCCCCTCGACGGTATTGTCGCAGGGAGTCCCGTCACCACGGCCGCCGTTGGACCTTGCCGGCCCGGTGCCGGCACCCATGACCGATTCGTCGACGGGGATGAAGAGGTCGCCAGCCGGGCCGGCGGGAAGCTTGTTGGTGAACTTGATGCGCACCGGGCGGTCACGCCGGGCGACGATGATCGGGCCGAGGTAGTGAATCGGCGCGACGTCGTTGCCTGCGGCATCGACCTGAACGTAGCCGCGCAGCTTGGTCGGGTTGAGGTCGCTGTGCATCCGTTCGAAATACTCGCGCAGCTCGATGATGTAGTAGTCCGAACCCGGGTAGGAGACGGTATCCGGTACGGCTACCGGAAGGCATTGACCCAGATTGTTCGGGGTGGTGCACCCCAATGGAGCCAGGGCGTCGACGAACTTGGCAAGCGGCGGGCTGTTCGCCCAGTTGGCCGTGGTGTAGTAGTCCGCTTTTCCGCTGACCGCGTCATGCGGACCGGTCGGCACCGGTGGCGCATTGCCCGCCCCCGCAAGCTGCGGGGCGCCGCAGATGCAGAGCAGGGCCAATATCCGACCGAACCTCCCCGTACCCATCGTTTTTCGAGTGTTCATGCTTTCTCCGTATCGGTCATGGGGTCTACTTGCTGTGACCCGGATTCGACTTCAGGGCGGCCTGCTTCGCGTTGTAGATCCTGACCCGCTCCGCCTTGAGCCAATCCGCGGCCGCCCTGCGCTCGGCGGGCGTGACCTGCTGGTCCTTCTGCTTGCGCACCATTTCCCTCTTGGCGGCCATTTCCGGCGTCAAGGGCGCGGCAGAGGCGATCCCCCATGCCAGCGGCAGCAGGGTGGCCAGCGTCACCGCCAGTCCTCTGTTGCTGCGTTTCCGGTTGTTCATGCTGCTTTCCTTTCCTGGTTCCGTTGATCGACGCCGTTCGTCTCCAGCACGACAGCGCATGTCATCGCGTTCGATGAGAAATTCTGTCCTTGCCTGTCCGGAAGCCCCCCTTCGCTTTTCGCTGCCTGGCGCCATGCGCAGAACCGTGCCGTTTTCCGCCCCGGCCGCGACCTGCCCTCCCTTGCCGCGGACATACTCGTGCCGCATACCCGCGAGTATCGCTGCCGCGTCGATTTGACGCACTGGGGTGAACTACCCAAAATGCGGTGGGGTAAACCCTACTTTTTGGGGGATGCGTGCAACGCGTCACGCCGGCCGGGCAGCCGGACAGGTCGCTTGGGCTGGCCGGGGACGGCGGCGCAGGCCGGGTGCGCACGCTATGGGGTTTCTCCGACCTCGGCGATATACCGGGCATTCTGGCTTCCCGGTCGGCGGGCTGCGGTGGGGACCACTGGCGGGGCCGATGAAGGCCTCAGCGCCGGCGATGCGGATAGCGGACATTCTTCAGGCTTGGGAGGGCGGAGCTGAGGCTCCCCAGTGCGGCCTAAAGCGTGATCGCTGGCATTGGCGATTGCATCGAGTGCACAGATAATCCCTGCGCCTCGATCCTTCGGAGAACTGAGATGACCGTC
>JALORE010000485.1 GCA_025459125.1 Planctomycetota bacterium
TGGATAGGTGCAGTTTCTCCCGTCCGCGCGCCGCCTCCTGGGTTCGCTGCTCCAGGATGTCGGCGCGCCTCTCCTGTTCTTGCATCCCTGTCCTGAAGCTCTCCAGCAGTTCCTCAAAGAGACCGACATCGTCCGTGAATTCCTCCAGGACTCGATCCACGGTCTGCTGCATGAGGGGGAATATCCAGCGGGTTGCTCCGGTCTCATCGACCCAAAGGCTGCCGGCCTCCACCATCTCATCCAGCAGGCGTCGGGCCGGGTGCCCATTGTCCACCAACAGACGGCGGTCGATGAGTGCGACCTTGAGGTAGGGGGTGTGCAGGTGGCTCAACAGGGCCTTGATCGCATCAGGCAGGACAGGATCGTTGAGCATGTACTCGAAAAGCATGCCGATGAGGTCGATGAGATCCGAGTCGACCTCTGAGAGATCGTCTCGATTGATCTGCTCCAAGACCTCTTCACGCGCCTGGGACAAGGCTGCCTTGACTCTTTCCAGGAACGCTGCGTCGATTTGGATGTTGGGATAGTCCGCACCACCGCCCGGACCAGCGCGGGTGCCCGAGGTGCCGGCGAGACTGTCGCGGTGTTCGGCTTTTTCCGTAGCTGGGACAGGCGGCAACGCTTGCCGGCCCCCGGGCGCGCGGTCAGGACGCGTCCCGGCAGCCGCCTGGCGTGTCTGCATCTCGGAGAGGGCCGAGACCAAGTGTCCGGTGGTGGCTACCTGTTCCGGAGTCGGTCGGTACCTGTTCCCTGCGACCTCGCCGCGGCTGGCTCCAGACTGGCGTGGGCTGTGCCGGGAGGACATTAGGTCGATGATGGAGTTGAACAGTTCAACTCCAGGGTCTGGCTGGCCGCCCTCTTCGGGCAAGGGCTCGCCTGTGTATCCCTGTGGGCCAGAGGTGTCGTCAAGCCTGCCCAGGAGCGCCCCGAACCGGATTGGGACGGGCTTGAGATTGGGCAGAATGCCCGCCGCCTTCAAAGTTTGGTTGTACTGCTCATAGATGTTCCCGGACTGACGAAGCAGCAACATGTCGAATAAGGCATAGAGGACAACCTTGACCTTGACTTCGACATCCAGTCCCTCCAAGGCGAGGCGGAATGCCTGTACCAGGTGGTGGGGGCCCCCGGGGATCTCGGAGTCCTTTAGTTTCCGACCGCCGCCGGCGACCACCGCCAAGCGTTGGCTGATCGCGTACAAGTCTAGGAAGTAGTTGGCATTGGCCTTGGAAACCAGATTCTCGGAGGCGATGGACTCCTCCATGTCCTCAGGTTCGACCAGCGTAAGCTCAATGCCTTCCCTGGGGCTGGGATCTGGACCCTCCGCCCGGTTGGACGGGGGAGTGCGCCCGAAGCGCAGGAAGCCTGCGTTGATCTCTTCCTGGAAGATGTGCGCGATGTCAGGGCGGCGGCGTTTGATCTGTCCCATGGCTTCGAAGAAGCGGCTCTGAACTGCGTCGCTCTCGGCGCGCTCGGCGAAGTCGAGCAGGGCCGCGCTGGCACGTTCAAAGAGTTCCTCCAAGTGGGCAGCGACGAAGTCGGAGACCAGTTTCCGGCACTGGTCGAGCTCAGCCGGATAGCGTGGCTGCGCGGGACCCTTGGCGGTATCGCCCTTGTTCATGATGCCCCCTTGATGTCCATGGCGCAGGGTTTCAGTCCTCACCGACGACCCGTTCGTCCCTCGGGGTTGACAGGAGCCTCTCCGCCTCGGCCTGGTGGTTGGCATGGACCATCCGGTAGAAGTCGTCTGAGGACTGTGGCTGTCCCTCGCGCAGGCTGCGCACCAGGGCGCGTGCGTCCTGGTAGCTGTCCTTGGTGTCGATGTGCGTAAGGCGCAGCGGCTGTCTGATTCTGTACACGAAGTAAGGCATGACCTGATGACTATGCAAATGGAGGGCTGAAGGCGTCGATGGTCTGAGCACCTCACTGGCAGTTGGTCTCGGCGGATCCGTGCCAGTGTCCCAGATTCTATCCGAAAGCCGAACGTGCGGTAACCGCCGCCGAAAGGGTCTTGACAGGGTCGGTCTGCTGTTGCCTTCGGCCAAAGTGCGCCCGCAGTCCGACCGGGCCATACTCGCGCTGCCGATCTAGGCGTGCGTCCGCTGGAAACCGCCTTCACACTGCCATGTCAATGGTCAGGAGCCAGGGCCCTGGGTTTTTTGCTACCGTCATAAACAGAACCTGCGCAGGCAAAATCCCGGACCGTGGTAAGGTTCGCTGGCCTGCGCTGCGAGGCCCCCCTGAGGCCGCGGCAACGGGTCCCGCCGATGCGGCCGTTATGGCCTAAAGATACTGAAATCAAGGCTCATCCAGTCCCGGGACCCGTGGTCCCGCCGGCCGTGGCGAGCCGAACGGAGAGGCACAAGATGATCAAACCAGTCGGTTCCAACGAACTCAAGCCGTTGTTCGTTTACGACCCGGACCAACACCACCAGCTCATGCACGAGGCCGAGGGCCTGCCGTCGGTGGTGATCAGCTCCCAGAGCGCCGGCAACGCGGTCATGATGGGCGGCGGCTACTTCAGTCCCCTGCCGGGCTTCATGAATGTCGCCGATGCGGTGAGCGTCGCCGAGACCATGAAGACCACCGGCGGGATGTTCTTCCCGGTGCCCGTCCTCTGCTTGCTCCCGGACGTCTCCGCCATCCGGGGAGCCAAGCGCATCGCGCTGCGCGACCCGAACATGGAAGGTACACCGGTCCTCGCCATCATGGATGTCGAGGCCATCGAGGAGGTCAGCGATGCCCAGATGGCCCTGATGACCGAGAAGGTCTATCGCACCGCCGATCCAGAGCATCCGGGCGTGGCGACCTTCAACTCCCAGGGGCGCTTCGCGGTCTCCGGGCCCATCAAGGTCCTGCACTTCTCTTACTTCCAGGACGACTTCCCGGACACCTTCCGCACCGCCGTGGAGATCAGGAACGAGATCGCCGAGCGCGGCTGGAAGCGCGTGGTTGCCTTCCAGACCCGCAACCCCATGCACCTCGCCCACGAGGAGCTGTGTCACATGGCCATGCAGCGGCTGAACTGCGACGGCC
>JALORE010000486.1 GCA_025459125.1 Planctomycetota bacterium
GATCGCCGATCACGGCGATGATGAAGGGCCGGTCGGCCGGTGCCACGGGCCAGTCGATAAAGCGCGTGAACTTGTAGACGAAGGCCGCCTTCAGCGCGATCAGGTTGTCATCCCCGCCAGCGGGTAGCGGACCGAAGGCCAGCGCCAGCGACAAGAGCAGCAGCCAAGGCGCCGAAGACCCGCGACGCCGGACTCGTGCCAGATTACCGCCCCATATTCGCGCCACGAGCGGTCAACCGGCCAGGAACCCTGTCAAAAGGCCCAGCCTAGCGTGACTGTTACGACACGCCCCGGCCCGATCAGACCCCGCTCGAAATCGGCAAGCTCTCTGGCGGGGTAGCGGATCTCGCTGTCGAGCAGATTCGAGGCGTTGAGGTCCGCGTAGAAGCCGCTGCCCGGCCGGCGATAGCGCAGATTCGCGCCCAGGTTCCAGTAAGGGTCAACGCGCTCGCCAATGCGCTCGGTAACCCCCGGTGTTGGCCCGTCCACGAAATTCCAGTCCGTATCCATGCCGCTGACGAAGTGCGCGTAGGCGGCGTAGCTCAGAGGCCCGTGCGTGTAGTCCGCCTTGAGCTTCACCAGCAGCGCCGGGGAGTAGCCGGGGTCGATCCCTGTTTCGCGATCTTCGGTGTGCTGCCAGGTGGCGCTGGCACTCAGGTTGAGCGCCGGCAGTGGCCGCAGCTCCCCGATCAGCTCCAGGCCGTTGGTCGTCCATTCCCCCGAGTTGTCGTCGACGGCCTGGTAATCCCCCGTGGAGGGATTGACCCGCTGGATCGTGCGGACGATGTTCGACGTCTGATTGCGAAACAGGCTCGCGCTCAGTGTCCAGGTAGGCCGCGTCTGCACATAGATGAGCTCGGTGGTCGCGATGCGCTCGGGCTCGGGGAACTGGATCTGATCGTTGTCCTGTGCCGCGGTTCCCCAGATCAGCTTGACCACCTGATGACTGTCCAGACTCCAGAGGGCGGCGACGCGGCCCGTGAGCAGGTTGCGGTCGTCGACGGCGATATCCTCCGCGGTGCGAATGCCGGTCAAAAAGTTGTCGCTGGTGTAGGAGTAAGAGCTCGGAAGGCGCGACAGGCGCACCCCGCCGACGAGCCGCAGCCGGTCGATGGGCGTCCAAGCCAGCTCCGTGAAAAGGTCGTTCGTCGCGAAGTTGCCGACCCGATTGATCTGGTCGACCAGGGGCGGCACGGCAGCCATGTTCGTGATGTCCTCCACCTGCCGGAACCGGTATCCAGCGAGTAGGTTGAGGTTCGGCCGGGGGTCCCAGACGAAATCCAGCTCCAGGTCCCAGCGCCGGTAGTGCATAGTCTGATCGCCGTCGATCACGGGAGAGATGAAATCGAAGTCGGAGAGCTCGACGCGCTCTTCGCTGACGACCGCGCTGGCGCGCACGCCCAGATTCTCCGTAATGACATGCTCCCAGCCGAGCGCCGCGTGCCAGGTGGTCAGGTGGGCCTGGTTCCCGTCCTGGAAACTCGGCGTGAAGAGGTAGACCCCGTAGTCCTTTTGCGTATAGCGCAGGTCCGCCGTCCATTCGCCCCAGCCCGCGGACAGGTCCAGGCTCAGGTCCCGTTGGGGAACGTCCCCGTCAAGACTGGTATGCATGCCCGGAACCAGCGCCGCGAGCTGGTCGGGACCCATCATGTCCGCGTAGTCGGCGTCGAGGCCGTCGGTGCGGTAGCCGCCCGCATTGAGCACAATGAACCCTTGATCGGTTTCCGTGCCGAGGCGCCCGAACAGGCGGCCACTGTCGCGGCTGCCGTAGCTCGCCGAGAAGCGCGGACCGTTGCGTCCGATCTCGTTGGTCACCACGTTGATCACGCCGAGGAAGGCGTTGTTGCCGTAGATCACCGACATGGGCCCGCGGATCACCTCGATGCGGTCGATGGACTCCACCGGGATGTTCATCTGGGCGATCTCGGGAATGGTCAGCGCCTTTTGCCGGGTCTGGTGCTGAGGGACACCGTTCACCAGGAGCTGAACGCCGCCCCCCACGGTACCGCGGCTGCCGATCAGGCGTTCGTCAATGGTGTCCAGGAGGAAGAAGCCCGGCACATTGCTCAGGAGTTCCTCGAAGGTGACCCAGCCGTAGCGCTGGATCTCCTCGCGGGTCAAGATAGTCACGCTCGCGGGGATGTCGCGGATCTCCTCGTCGCGCTTGCCGGCGGAGCGGATCTCCACCTGCAGCAGATCCTCCAGCGGCAGGTCGAACAGGTCGTCCGCCGCATGCGCCAGGGCCGCTGAGGCGCCCGCCAGGACCAACACCAGCAGGCCCGACAGCGTCGGTGCCATGCATTGTCGGTGGCGGCAGGGATCGGTCGTAGTCATCATCACTCGGGCGGATCGCCGGCGGTCCGGCCAATCCGCGCGGGTCGGCCGGCCGTCGAGCGTCAGTGGGTCGGCCGGGTGCCGGCCGCGCAATGGGTGTCGCAACAAAGAGTATATCCCGATCCGCGGCCCTGACCCGCGCAAACACGACGGCGGTCTAGCGCCGCGCGGGGGGACGCCGGCGCGCGGCTTGGCGTGAGGAGCCTACCCTAACCCGGCAAAGCCGCGGTATCGATCGACGGGTTTGGACAGATGGGTGTTCCGCACTCGACCCATCCGACGCGCTCAATCCACCCAAGGCGCCGACGGATCCGCGTCCGTGAAAGCCCGTACGTGGTCGGCCGTACGCAAAGGGCCGGGCTTTCACGCCATCGAGCTGCTACCTAAGATGCCCCGGAAAATCAACGCGGACGCAGTTCGTCGGCCGACACATCACGCCCCGAGTCGGGGGAATGGGTATAGCCGGTCGGTTTAGCGCAAAACTCAGCACCCAAATTGATCGGGCTGCCTGCCGGCGGCTCCATCGGCGGTCGGATTCGCCAGCGCCGCCGAAATCCCCGCTGGCGGCCTGATCTGGATTGCCCCTGTTTGGGGTGCGCCCGCCAACCGGCGAGCAAGGTCGGATTTCTAAACCCTTTAGGACGAAGAGTTGGGTTTTGGCGTTTACCGCGGCCCCCTGGTTTCGCGGGCGCGGCAC
>JALORE010000033.1 GCA_025459125.1 Planctomycetota bacterium
CGACGAGTTCATACAAATGTAGTGAAGACTTTCTCCAAAAAACGCCCCTGGCGCTATCAAGAATGCCTATTCACCTCCCAAACAGCGTAACTTGGGCTAGGCTTCCTCTGCCTTCCCCCCAGGGCTTGGTGGCCGCCATCCTTCTGCAGTGCTCGGCGTGGCGCGTGGCCCGCGGACAGACAAATCGTGGAAAATGACACTCGCACGCAAAAAAACTGCGCCGGGCGCAGCCGCCCTGCCAGTGCTGATACGCGTTCCTTCCTCGACGGCTGCCCTCCGCGTTCTGAGGCACGACCGAAAAACGCGGATTCTCTATGTCAATATACCTGTTCATGCCTGCCGTCTCATTTCCCGGACCGTTCGGGGCGCCGGCCGCCGCGCAGAACCGCTAAGGAAATCGCGCGACCGGCGTCGATAGGCAGGGTAGAACTTTGGGGAAAGCATCATGAAAACATGGATGTTCGTCACCGCCGTCTTCTGGCTGTTCTATGGTATGTGCGTCTGTCCGCAATCCGCGGAGCAGACACCTTCCTCCAATGAGTGTATACCGGATACAACCGTCGACACGGATGTGTGTGTACGAACCTGGTACTTTCCGAGTTGCGTCCGACCGCCGCCTCGGCCGGCCCTGGCCCTCTCTTCGTATGATCTGATCATACGATGGATCGAATCAACTTCACGGTTACAAGCCACAGGCCATAAGCTTCCCACTTATGGCCTTCTTCTTTGCGCCGCCTCCGGCGCGGCCCTGCGGATCCGCGAGCCGGAAAATCAGGCATTTCCCGATGAGGGTCCCGATTCACGATTTACTATTCACGATCTCTCGACAGGCGATACTTACCAGGAATCGTGGACTATCCAGCGCGAAGTGCCGGGGGATTTATGATCGTGGCCGAGGATATCTGGCCGGGTGTCGAGCAGCAACCCACCACCGACCGGCGGGATGAGTTGTGGGTGCCCGGCTACGGACTCTACGTCAATACCCTGGTCTACACGTACCTGCGCTTGTTCGGCGCCCGGGAAGAGGCCGGCCGGCTGTACGACCGGATGCACCTGTTTGCTGCGACGGAAGCTGTCGGCACTGGCTTGCGCGGTCTGCTGTTGCCGACACGGCCCTATTTCGCCCTCTGGGCCTTCGAGGAGTACGGCAGCGAGCGTTTCGACCTCATGGGAAACAGCCTGGCAGTCCTTTCCGGACTGGCGCCGTTGAACCTGGCGGCCGAGCTGACCAAGCTGGTCCGTCAGGGGAAGGACGCCGATTTGGGGTATGGTTTCAATGAGTGGCATCAGGCCCAACACGGCCGGCCCAAGGGCAATGACTGGCGGACGTGGTCGGTGGCCTTGTACATCTATGCGGCCGAATGTGTCCGGCGGGGCCGAACGCCGCTGTTCGACGAGGTCCGGGAGCCCATGCGCGCGGTGGAGGTCTGACGTGGCACCGCGTGCTTTCTCCAGGGCACGCGACGCACATTATCGGCACTTCGCCTCCAATGTCATCCCCCGGTACGTCGCCCACCGCCGCGACCGATACGAGGACCGGCGCGTCCTGGAGCAGATCATCATTCCCTTTGTGCTGTCGCGTTTTGAGCCGTGTACGGTGCTGGAGGTGGGCCGGGGAGCCCTACGAGGCGTTCTACAACGAGTTCTGCGTGGGCCGGGAGCTCTGGACCATCGATTGGGATGCAACCCGCCGGCCGTCCGGCGCATGCAACCACGTGGTTGACAACGTCGTGAACCTGCGGGACCACTTCTCCGAAGCGTATCTCGACTTGGTGCTGATGAAGGGCGTCTTCGGCTGGGGTCTCAATGAGAAAGGGGCCATCGAGAGGGCTTTTGCGGCAGTCCACGCCGTGCTGACGCCGGGCGGCATCATTGTCCTGGGTTGGAACGACACGCCCGGCCTGGTGCCCGTGCCGTTGGAGCGGGTGCAAGCCCTGCGGCAGTTCACGCCCTACTACTTCCCGCCCCTGCGTGGGACTTCCTTCTGGTGCTCGACCGCTGCGCATGCATACAGCTTCTTCGTGAAGTGAATGCGGTGCCGGCGTGACTGCCTCATACGGATTCGGAAATGCCCTTACGCTCTTTGGTCATCCTGAGCGCCGCGCGGGATCTGGCCTGCGAATGGGAAGAACCTCCTCTTTCGGTGGCCAGATCCTTCGGCTTCGCCTCAGAGCCTGCCCTGAGCAAAGCGAAGGGATGACAGAGGTCCTGCCGCACACGAACTTCTCCGAATCCGTATCAGGCCCATGCACGTTGGCTTGCCGTTGCGAACGCCGCGCAGCCATTCCTCATCCGTATGGTTGAGATCGCTTCGTCGCTGCGTTCCTCGCAATGATTTCCATCGTTTGGAGATGGTTGCTCAGCGGAGCGGGAAGCGGGCGCAGAGGTCCCGGACCTGTTCCCGTGCCTCGCACTGGAGGCCCGGGTCCAGGCGGTACTGCCGGTCGCCCTGGACCTCGACGCGGGTCAGGATGCGATCGATCAGCTTCGCGATAGTCTCCATTTCCGTGGCCCGCATGCCGTTCTTGGTGACGATGGGGGTTCCCAGTCTCATGCCGCTGGTGATCCGCGCATTGTGACGGTCGTATGGCAGACGGTTCATATTGACGATGACGCCGCAGTCTTCCAGGCAGTGCTGGACGACGAAACCGGTCAGCCGGTTCCCGGACGCCGTCGCCCCGTGGGGCTGGAAGTTCGCCACATTGGCCAGGAACATGTGATTATCCGTACCGCCGGTCAGAACGTCGTAGCCCATCTTCACGAATTCCTCGGCGAGCACCTTGGCGTTTTCGACGATCCCAAACTGCCGCGTGCGGTATTCGGACGAGAGCATTTCCTTGAAAAAGACCGCCTTGGCGGCGACGTTATTCAGGCTGGGCGTACCCTGGAAGCCCGGGAAAGTGTTCTTCTCGATCCGCTCCCAGAGCGGCACCGCGCGTCGGCTGCCAGCAGGCTGACCGGGGCCGTCACTGCGTCCCCGGAACGCGGTATCGAAGTCGCGGCCCACGAGGATCAGGCCGCCGCGCGGGCCGCCGGGCTTGTATGTGCTGGTGGTTGTGAAATGCGCATAGTCCACCGGCGACGGATGCGCTCCCGCCGCGACCAGGCCGGCAATGTGCGAGATATCCGCCATGAGATAGGCGCCGACCTCGTCCGCCATGGCCCGGAAGCGGGCGAAATCGATGGTCCGGGAATAGGCACTCGCCCCGCAGATGAGCAACCGCGGGCGGAATCGCAGCGCCTGCTCCCGGATGGCGTCGTAGTCCAGCAGGAAGGTGTCCGGCCGGACACTGTAGTGCTCGACCTCGAAGAACTTGCCCGCGAAGGAGACGGGCGCGCCGTGCGAGACGTGCCCGCCCTGGTCCATCGCCTGGCTCAGGATGCGGTCCCCTTTTTCGAGGAGAGCCGTAATGACGATCTGGTTGGCGCCGGTGCCGGAATGGGGCTGGACGTTGGCATACCTGGCCCCGTACACCTCCCGGGCCCGGTTGATGGCGAGGGTCTCCAGGCAGTCGACGACCTCGCAGCCGCCGTGGAAGCGGGCGCCGACGAACCCTTCCGTCGTTTTGTTCTGCACGACGGACCCCAGGGCCGCCAGCACGGCCCGGGAGCACTGGTTCTCCGCCGCGATGAGCTGGAGTGTATTCTGCTGGCGATCGAATTCCTGCGCGAGGAGGCGATAAACTTCCTCATCGGTCCCCTCCAGCACGCTCGGCAGGTCCCGGTGGTATTGCTCGTTGGTTAACGCCCGGTTGCACGCTGGTTTGCTCATTCCGTAAAACCTGCCCGTCGAGTTGTCTCAGAAGATCCGCCCGATGTCGTTACGCGTCACATAGATCAACAGCAGCAACACCATGGCCCAACCGGCGTACGCCAGGATGCCCTGCGTGCGCTCATTCAACGCCGAGCCCTTGACCTTCTCGACCAGCATCAGCACGATCAAACCGCCGTCGAAGGGCGGGATCGGCAGGAAGTTGATCACCGCGATCGTGGCGCTAATCAAGCCCAGGAAGTAGACGTAGTTCACCAGAGGCTGCTCCGCCACGATCTGGTAACTGACCGTGATGATGCCCACGGGCCCCATGAGGTTCTGCGGGCTGATCAGGCCGCTGATCAGGCGTTTAAGCGTAATATAGGTCTGCGCGATGAACGTCCAGGTGCGGTGGTACCCCATGCTCAGCGCATGGACCGGATTCCTGGCCTGATAGAGGCGTTCCATCTGCCTGAAGGGCACCGACTCCGCCAGGACCGACTGGACGCTCACGGGTCGCTCGGTCCAGGCCGCCAACAGGGTCACGCCGCCTTCCGCCTGGTCATCGAGCCGATATTGAAGGGTAACGGGTTGTCCGGGCCAGCGTTTCACTTCCGCGACGACATCATGGAAGCTGGCGACGGGCTTGTCGTTGACGCGGACGATCCGCGCGCCCCGCGGGATCTCCACGGCGTCGGGCCGGCCTGCCGCGCTCACCGTCTTGGCGACGACCGCGTGCCGGGCATCCAGCGACGGGAGAAAGCCGATGACGACCCGCTTTGACCCGGGGTCCCGCTCGGGGGTAACGTTCACGGCGACCGTCTGCTCGACGCCGTTGGCATCCGTACGCAACACCTGCAACGGCAACGGCTTACCCTCGTACTCGGCCGTGATGTCCCGCAGCTCCTTGTACGTCGGATTTTGCGTCTGGGCCGCGGCGACGATAATATCGCCGGGCAGCAGGTGCTCCGAGCCATTGCTCCGCCCGTTGCCGGCCGGCCGGTGGTCGCGATCCACGTCCATCACGCGCACGCGGGGCACCATGGAATAAACGTGATTCAGATCCGCCTCGGTCTTGACATCGCCGTTGTCGGACACCGTCCAACTGAGCGGCAACTCCGTCTGCACCAACTCCACCGTGCGGCTCTTCTGCGATCTCTCGGCGGCGATCTGGATCGTGGGGGTGAGCGTTTCCCGGACGATCCCGGCGAAATCCCAGTATTGCTCGACCGGCCGGCCGTTGACCCTGGTGATGCGGTCGCCCGGGAGCAGCCCGGTCCGCTCCTGCAGGGTATTGGGTTCCGCGATGGCGGCAACCTTCAGGCTCAGCGGCTGGGTCACGCCGAAATCCCGGAACTGGCTGCCCGGTGAACTCTGGGCCAACAGCGTGACGTCCTGGGTTGTGCCGTCCGCATGCTGGACCGTCAGCGCGACCGGCTCATCCGCATCCGACAAAGCGGCGGCGAGCAGGATGTTGCTGAAATCGAGGTCTTTTCCCTTGCCGTTGATCTTGAGGACCTCGTCGCCCGGACGCAGGCCGGCCTGGGCGGCCGGCGACCGGGGGGTCACGTCGCCCACGACGGCGGGCGGCAGGTGGATCCCCACCAGGAAGACCACCATGAAGATCAGGGCCGCACTGATCACGTTGAAGGTCACCCCCGCGGCGATGACCGCGGCACGGATGCCCACGGACTTGTTGGCGAAGGACCGTGGGTCCGACACCTGCTTCACCGGGCCGGTGTCTTCCTGGCCCAGCAGCTTCACGTACCCGCCAAACGGGAAGATGCCAATACGGTATTCCGTCGCCTCCTCCGCTTCGGCCGGCTCCTCATCGCCCCGCCGACCATAGAGGCTCGGCAGAAACCGGAGCTTGAATCCCGACCGCGTCTTGCGAATCCCCAGCAGCGTCGGAGGCATGAAGATCGAGAACGCTTCCACCCTGATCCCGCCCAGCTTGGCGATGATAAAATGACCGAACTCGTGCACGAGCACCACCGACCCGAAGCCCAGCAGCACGACCACCACATTGCCGGCCACGCCCAGGTTACGCGCGATGAGGTATCCCACCGCGATCAGCACCGCGACCCAGAAGATTCCGCTGAGCATCCTCATCCATGATCTTGCCGTCTCTGCCATCCAAACGCTCCCAAAAGAGGTGAAACCTGAAGAGTAAGAACCCAAAGAAAAAGGTCAAGCGCCAGAGCCAGAAAACCTGGTTTCCTGCACGGCGATACGCTCCTGCCTTCTTCCTTCGGCTTTCTTGCCGATTCTCCTTTGTCTTACGCCCCCGAAAGTCAGACGGTTTGGCGCAATTTCTGCCGGACCTGTTCCCGCGCCCAGGCATCCGCTTCCAGCAACTCCTCGAGGGATGTGCCGGACCGGACGGGGTGCCGGTCCAGGCAATGCTCGACCAGCTCCAGGATCTGCACGAAGCGCAGATGCCCCGTGAGGAACTCCGCGACCGCGGCTTCGTTGGCGGCGTTGAAGACCGCCGCCGCCGTACCGCCGGCCCGGGCCACCTCGTACGCCAGCGGCAACGCGCGGAAGGTCCGCGGGTCCGGCCGCTCGAAGTGCAGCGCCCCGATCTCCTCCAGACGCAGACGCGGCGCCACCCCCGCCACGCGGCGCGGGTGCGTCAGGGCGTACTGGATCGGCAGGCACATGTCCGGCGCCCCGAGCTGGGCCACGACGGAGCCGTCCACGAATTCGACCAGCGAATGCACGATCGACTCCGGATGGATCAGCACCTCGATCTTCTCGACCGGCACGCCGAACAGCCAGTGGGCCTCGATCACCTCCAGCGCCTTGTTCATCAGGGTCGCGGAGTCCACCGTGATCTTCGGACCCATCCGCCACGTGGGGTGCTGCAGGGCCTGTTCGCGGGTCACCTGCTCCAGGTCCGCGCGGCTCGCCCCGCGGAAAGGCCCGCCGGAGCCCGTCAGGAGGATCCGCTGGACCTCCCCAGCGGAGCCCGACCGTAGTGCCTGGAACACCGCCGAGTGCTCGCTGTCCACCGGCAGCAGAACGCTGCCGTGCTCCCGCGCAGTTCGCGTCAGCAGTTGGCCGGCAATCACGAGCGGCTCCTTGTTCGCAATGGCCAGCCGCTTGCCCGCCGCGGCCGCCGCCAGCGCCGAGGGCAGTCCCACGGCACCCACCACGGCGGTCAGCACGGTATCCACGTCGTCGCGCTGCACCAACTCGACCAGACGGTCCGTCCCGGAGAAGATTGCGAACGGCTCCCGATCCCCGGACTTGCCGTCATGCCGTGCGGAACCCTCCAGCCGCGCGTGGAACTCCGCGACGGCTCCCGGGTGCGTGACTGCCGCCCAGCACGGCCGATACCGGCGCACCTGCTGTGCCAGCAACTCCACGTTCCGGTGGGCGCTGAGCCCCACCACGCGGTACTCGGGTCCCAGGGCCTCGATCACGCGCAGGGCATTGCGCCCGATCGACCCGGTCGACCCTAAAATAGCGATCCCTTGCGGCATAAAGCATTCTTGTATGATGAAATTGGGTAATCTGTCAAGCCGAAAGGGTCGCCCGTTGCGGAGGGGAGCACGAAGCGTGTTGGGGCTCGCAGCTACACTACTCACATTCCGCCCGGTCAAGCTGGGGTCGTGCGTGGGCCCGAAGGGGGGCCAGGCCGACAGACCGCAGGGCGGGAATACCAAGCGGATCGGCGTAATCCACGCAAGGGGCCGCGCTGGGTTCCTCTGTGTCTCCGGCGGCACAGTGGCTTTCGTCGGGGCCGCGGTGACTCGCGCGGAGACGCGGAGGCGCAGAGAAGAGGCAAATCAACCCCTCGCGCCAACTCCGCGTCTCTGCGCAAGATGATTTCCCGCTCATCCGGTTTGGAGTTCCCGGTCTTGGCTCTTGGTGCCAGGGGCCTTGGGTCTTCCCCGTACTCGTTCCGGCTCTCGTTTTCGGACGCTGGTGGCGCGGCGGGCCAGCCCCGCCCAGGAAAATGGGGCGTCGACGTCTGCCAGGGGAGACACCCGCGCCGTTCATCTCGGGGACTGGCGGAGGGGCCCAGGGTACGGGGACGCACCGGGAGCGCGGAAATCCACCCTCCTTCCCTGGTTCCGGGAGGTCGCGACTTCGACCGGGCCCACCGCCCCTGTGGAGGGCTCTGTTATGAGGCGTTGGCCGGGCGGGGCCGAGAGGATGGTGCGGGATGACGCCCGGCACGTTCCCGCAGGACGATACCTCCCGCCGCCGAACGCCGTCGGCCGGCCGGCGCACCCGGGTCGCGCGACCGACTGGATTGACAACCCCGGCCAGACGATAGGAACGTCTGTGCAGATCGCCTGCCGACGGAATCGACAGGCGCACACCGGGGTATGTGGAGGTGCCGGTGCGAACCCCGGTTCACCTGGGGCCACGTCGAGAAAGCAGCGCAGGCGCGAGGTGTCGGTAGCGTCTGAGCCGGGGCCCGCGCGCGGGAACGTGCCGGGAAGCCCGGGAGCAGCCGCCGGGCGACCGCGCCGCTGGGGAATGGGGTGTCTTCTGTGAATGCCGGAAAGAACCTGTTGTTACGTATGGTGTGGCTTCTGGTCCTGGGCTTGTTCGACTTCGCGGAGGCCGGTGCATCCGCGGGGACGGAGCCCAACCAGCCGAGAGCCGAAGAGAACTACCTGGACATGTCGATCGAGGAACTGATGGACGTCAGCCTCGACACGGTCCAGGGGGCGTCGAAGTACGCCCAGAAGCTTCGGTCGGCGCCCGCGTCCGTGACGATCGTCACGGGGGACGAGATCCGCCAGTACGGCTACCGCACGTTGGCGGAGGTCCTGCGGAGCGTCCCCGGCTTCTACCTCAATTATGATCGCAACTACCACTACCTGGGCACGCGGGGTTTTCGCCGTCCCGGGGATTACGACTCGCGCATCCTCCTGCTGGTGGACGGCCACCGCGTCAATGAGAATATCGGAGGCGGCCTGCCCTCCGGCACGCACTTTCCCCTCGATGTGGACCTGATCGAGAAAGTCGAGGTCATCCGCGGGCCTGGCTCGGCGCTCTACGGCAGCAACGCGCTGCTGGCCGTCATCAATGTCGTTACCAAGCAGGGGCGCAGCCTCGACGGAGTGGAGCTGTCCGGATCCGTGGGCAATCTCGACACCTGCCGGGGCCGGGTCACGTATGGCGAGCAGCTCCGCGAAGACGTCGACGTTCTGCTGTCCGGGACCGCCTACAAGAGCGGGGGGCGGGCCCTGTATTTCCGAGAATTCGACGCGCCCGAAACGAACCACGGCTGGGTGGACAACGACGACGATCAGTTCCAGGATGTCGCCGCCCGTGTCTCATGGGGCGACTTCTCCTTCCTGCTGGCGCGCTCGGACCGCGAGAAAGGTATTCCGACGGCGCCCTGGGGCGTCCTGTTCGGCGATCCGCGCACCCGGACCTGGGACACCACCACCCTGGTCGGCCTGACGTACGATCGGGCGTTGTCCGAGACGTGGGCCATCAAGGGGCGGGTCAGTTATGGCCACTACGACTATGACGGCGCCTATGCCTACGATTATGCCGAGGAAGGCGAAGACCCCCGCGTCGTCCTTTTTCAGGACGAGTGGCGGGGCCGCTGGTGGGAAGGAGAACTGCAACTTGTGGGCCGGCCGCTGGAGCGGCATACCCTGAGCGCCGGCACCGAGGTGGCCTACCACGCCCGCCAGGACCAGAGGGCCTGGGATGAGGTGGTTTGGCTCGATGACGCGCGCAACAGCCAGAACTGGGGCGTCTATGTCCAGGATGAGTACCGGCCGTGGAAGAACCTGGCCCTGGTGGGGGGCGTGCGGCACGACAACTACGATTCGTTCGGCGGAACCACGAATCCGCGGCTGGGTCTGATCTACGATCCGTTCGAGCAGACGACGTTGAAATTGCTGTATGGCACGGCGTTCCGAGCGCCCACCGCCTATGAGTTGTACTACGAGAGCAGCACCGAGAAGGCGAGCCTCGACATGGAGCCGGAGACCATCACCACCTATGAGGCGGTGGTCGAGCAGCAGTTCACCCGGGTGTTCCGGGGCACGGTCAGCGGCTTCTCCTACGCGATGGAGAACCTCATCGACCATTTCCTCGATCCGGCCGACGGCCTGCTGGTCTTTCGCAACCTCGATGAAGTCCAGGCCCGCGGCGTCGAGCTGGCCGTGGACGCCCGCTGGGAGACGGGCTGGCAGTCCCGCCTCAGCTACACCTACGTCCACGCCGCGGACGAGGCCACCGGCCAAGCCCTGGTGGATTCCCCCAAGCATCTGGCGAAGCTCCACATCTTGGCGCCGCTCGTGCGGCAGAGGCTCTTTGCTGGCCTGGAGATCCTCTACGACAGCGAAGCCAAGACCCTGGGCGGCCGGGAGACGGAGGAGTTCGTGCTGACGAACCTGACGCTGACCTATGTGAGTCCGGCCCGCCACCTGGAGGTGTTCGCCAGTGTGTACAACCTTGGGGACACGCACTACGCCTACCCCGGTTTCGGGGAGCACGTGCAGGATACGATCGCCCAGGACGGCAGGGCGTACCGTGTGGGATTGACATACCGTTTCTGACGGGATTCTTGCAGGATAGTGAGCACGAACCGGGGCATCCTGTTACTGGCGTTGCTGCTCGCGAGCCAGGCACCGTTGTGGGGCCGGGCGGGCGAGGACCCTCCGGCCGTGCGCGAATACCGGGTCAAGGCCGCCTTCGTGTATAACTTCCTCAAGTTCGTCGTCGGCGGGCGGTTTGTCTCGGCCGAGGACGACAAGAACGCGAAGGCCGACCCCAATCGCGTCCTGCGGATCGGGGTGTTGGGCCAGGTCCCGGCGCGGGAGGGTTTCGTGGAGCTCCAGGGCAAGCTGGTCCGGGATCAGCGTCTGGAGGTCCAGTTCTTCCCGGGCTTTGCGGACGTGAAGGATGCCGACCAAGAGGTGCCGCCGCAGCACCCGCAGATGGCAGAACTGCGGAAATGTCACGTGCTGGTCTTCTGCCCATCGGAGAAGGCGTACCTGGCGCAGATCCTGCCGCACCTGCAAAAAGAAGGCATGCTGCTGGTGGGCGATACTCCCGGTTTCCTGGAGGCCGGCGGGACGATCAACCTGGTGCTCGAGGATGCCAAAGTCCGGTTTGAGGTCAACCGGGCGGCAGCCAAACGGGCGCGGCTGCAGATCCGGTCGAGTCTGCTGCGACTGGCGATCCGGACCCTCGAACGTGATTCCCTGGGGGGGCAGGATCATGAGAAGTAAGGGCATTGCCGTGCAGATTCGCGCCGGGCGGCGCCGGGCCGCGGCCTGGGTCAGCGACCTGTCGCTTCGGCAGAAGCTGGTCGTGGTGATTCTGCTGACGTGTGCCGTCGCGTTGTTGGTGGCGGGCACGATCCTCGGCGCGTGGGAACGGACGTCCCTGCGCCGGGCGCTGGTGCGCGACCTGATGGCTCAGGCCCACATCGTGGCGGAGAATTGCCGGGCCGCCGTCGCCTTCGGCGACCGGACCGACGCCGCCGCCATCCTGCAGACGCTCCAAGCCCTCCCGGCCATCACCGGCGCGTGCCTGTCCCGAAAAGAAGATCCGGTGTTCGCCTCCTACGTGCGCAAAGGCACCGACCCCGCGCATTCGCCCCGTGCTCTGGAGCGGGACGGCGCCTTCTTCCGTCACGCGGACCTGGCCGTCCAGGTGCCGGTGGTGCTCGATGGGCAGCGGCTCGGCACAATCACGCTGGTCGCCGACCTGGAGTCTCTGAGCACGCGGCTGCGGGCCGGCATCGTCGTCATCCTGGGGGTCCTGGCCGCCTCTCTGGTGGCGGCCTATCTGATCTCAGCCCGGCTGCAGGGGATCATCTCCAAGCCCATTCTGCAGTTGGCCGCTCTGGCGCGGCTGGTCTCGGAGCGGAAGGAATACACGGTCCGGGCGGCGGTGTGCGGCCGGGACGAGGTGGGGACGCTGGTTGAGGCCTTCAACGAGATGCTCGAGCAGATCCGGCAGCGCGATGCGGCGCTGGTCGGTGCCAACGAGCAGTTGGAGGCCCGCGTGCAGGAACGCACGGCGGAACTGCAGGGCACCAATGAGAAGTTGACCCGGGAGATCCTGGCCCGGCGCCAGACCGATCGCGCTTTGGGCGAGGCCAACGAGCAACTGGCCGAAACCGTGAAGAATCTGCGCCGTTCCAATAAGGAGCTGCAGGATTTCGCGTACGTCGCGGCGCACGACCTGCGGGCGCCGCTGCGCGGGATCGCGACCCTGGCGGACTGGATCGCGGTGGACTACGCCGAGCAACTCGACGAGCAGGGACACCAGCAATTACAGTTGCTCAAGGGCCGGGTCGCCCGGATGACCGACCTGATCAACGGCATCCTGCAATATGCCGAGATCGGTCGCGTGACGAGCCCGCGGGGGCCGGTGGATATCGGCGTGCTGGTGCGTGAGACGGTGGCGCGGCTGACGCCGCCGGCCTCGGTGGAAGTCATCGTGGGCGAGACCCTGCCCCGGATCGTGGGAGAGAAGCTCCGTCTGGGCCAGGTGTTCCACCACCTGATCGACAACGCGATCAAGTACCTGGACAAGCCCGAGGGCCGCGTCGAGATTCGCGGCACGGCGGACCAGAATTTCTGGACGTTCGCGGTATCCGATAACGGGCCGGGCATTGAAGAGAAGTATTTCGCGAAGGTTTTCCAGATGTTCCAGACCCTCGCGCCCCGCGATCAGCGGGAAAGCACGGGGATCGGCCTGCCGATTGTCAAGAAGATCGTCGAGCTGTGGGGCGGCAGCGTCTGGATCGAATCCCAACCGGGCGAAGGCGCCACCTTCCTGTTCACCGTGCCCCAAGCCGAGCAGGGGAGAGAGCGTTGCGCCGAGGCCCTGGGAGGAGTGAACGCCAACTGATGTTGTCGACACCGCCAACGGCGAAGAAAGGTTCAGAATGCATACGACGTGGATGGAAATCGGTTTGATGCTCTTGTCGCTGGCTGCCCCGGCGGGGACGCGGACCGGCCCGCACCGGATCTTCGTAATCAGCAGCTATCACAAGGAATACCTCTGGTCGCAGGACACCCAGAAGGGGCTCTGCGCGGGCCTGCTGGAGTTCCATTTCCTCGACGACGCGGGCCAGGCCGCCGAGTTCACGCGCACGGATACCGCCACCAGTTCCCGCTGTGTCCTCCAGAAGACCTGGCTGGACACGAAGCGTCAAAACGGCAAGGCACAAATCGCGGCGGCCGTGGATCGTGTGATGGCGGAATTGTCAGCCTTCCGCCCCGATTTGGTCCTGCTCGGGGACGACAATGCTGCCAACTACGTCGGCAATCAGCTCGTCGATACGGACCTGGCCGTGGTCTTCTGGGGCATCAACGGGTTGCCGCTGCGCTACGGGCTGCTCGATTCCCTGGCGAAACCCGGGCACAACGTCACCGGCGTCTACCAGGCGGGCTATTTGAAAGAATGCCTCGAGTTTCTCCAGCGCCTCCTGCCCCACGTAAAAACGTTCGCCGTTCTCTCCGATGATTCGGAGACGGGACGTTCGAAGGTCAAGGCCCTGGAGAGTCTACACGAAGCGGGCGCCCTGCCCCTGCGATTGGTGGAATCCGTGGTTACAAATGGGCTGGAGGAGTGGAAGGCGGGCGCCCTGCGGCTGCAGGACCAGGTGGATGCGTTCTTTGTCATGAACCACAACAGCCTGAAAGACGCGAACGGCAGTGTGGTGGATCAACTGGAGATCGGCCAGTGGTATCTCCAGCACATCCGCAAGCCCGAATGCGCTCACGAGCGGCAGTTCGCAGAAGAGGGGATGTTGTGCGTCTGCGACGATTCGGGCTATAACCAGGGCTACCAGGCCGTGTGCCTGGCCCACCGGATTCTCCACGGCCAGGAGCGGCCCGGCCAGATCGCCGTCACCGCGCCGGGACGGGGCCCGCTCCTCGTCAACCGCACGCGGGCCCGGATGCTGGGCCTGGAGATCACGCCGGCCCTGGGCGCGGAAGAGATCATCGAGAAGGCGTTGGCGTTGGAGCGGACCTCGAACCCGCCGGGAGCAAACTGATGGACCTGGGAATCAAAAGAGCGTTCAACAACCTGCCCCTGTCCTGGAAGATCCTGTGCGGCTTTCTGTCTGTGTGCTGCGCCCTGACTGCCGCGTCCGGGATCGTCCATTACCGTTACTCGAGGAACGTCGTGGAGCAGTCGATCCGCGAGCAGGCGTTCGCCTTGTGCGAGCGCATCGAGCGCGAGTTTGCCCTGCTGTATGCGACCCCCGTGGAACACGAGCTGCGCCTGCTGGTGACGTCGCCGCAACTCAACAACTACCTGATGTCGTCCCGGGAAGAGCGGCTTCTGCATCGCGCCGAGGTGGAACGATTGTTCCTGAGCTTGTCCCAGGGACGCGACCTGTACGTGGCGACGACGTTCCTGGACGCCGCGGGCCACGAGCAGATCGGCACCTGCGGCAGTCGGCGTGCCCGGACCTTTCGGTCCCTGGCGGAGATGCAAAATGGGGACATTGCCGGCCGGAACCTGCGCACCCTCTTTGCGGAACTGAAATCGGGACGGGCACGGTCGCTCGCCTGTTCCGCCCCGTTCTGGGATACGGAAGGCCGGTTGAGCATCCTCGTGGGCATGGTGAAGCAGGAGCCGGAGGCCGGCGGCTTCGGGGGCGCGGTGGTGCAGCACTGCAACCTGACCGGTTTCATCCGCGGCGTGTCGCAGCGGCGCATTCTGGGCGCCGCTGTGGTGCGGATCTACAACAGCGACGGTACGGCCCTGTCCGTACCGCTGGCCGAGGAACTCCGACAGGCCCCCCGGGCCGGTCACGACGGGGCCGGAGGGCCCGTCGGGGACTGTGCCTACACCGCCCAATGCCGCTTCCTGGCCGACGCGGCGCCGACCCTGACGGTGGTCTGTAGTGTCCCCCGCGCGGTCATTTCCCGGCAACTCACGCCGGTGATTCAGTCGGTGGTCGTGATCTTCTCCGTCCTGTTGGCCGGGGCGGTAGTCAGCTCGCTGCTGATCTCCCGCTGGATCTCGGGACGCATCCGCACGCTGACCAAGGCCGCCAAGAACGTCAGTGCCCAGAGACTGGATGTCGACCTGGACACCCGGCTGACGGAGTCCGTTGATGAGATCGGCATCCTGGCTCATGCCTTCCGGACGATGCTCCGGGATTTGCAGGAATCCACCACGTCGATCGACAGCCTCAACCGTGAGGTCACCCAGCGCAAAGAGGCGGAGGCCGCCCTGCGCCGGGAACGCGATCGGGCCCAGCGCTACCTGGACACGGCCGGCGTCATGCTGGTCGCTCTGAACGAGAAAGGGCGGATCACCCTGATCAATCGCAAGGGCAGCCAGATCCTGGGTTATGAAGAACAGGAGCTGCTCGGCAAGGACTGGTTCGAGACCTGTCTGCCGTCCCAGGCGCAGGGCTCCGTCCGCGCGGTCTTCGAGCGCCTGCGGGCGGGCGAGATCGAGGCGGCCAGGTACGCCGAGAACGCGGTGCGCACCCGATCCGGGGAAGAGCGCCTCATGGCCTGGCACAACACGGTCCTGACCGATGACACGGGCCGCATCATCGGCGCCCTGAGCTCCGGGGAAGACATCACCGAGCGCCGCAAGGCGGAGGAGGAACTGCGCCGCGGCGAGGAGCGTCTCCGCCAGCAGACGGCCCTCTTGAGGAATGTGCTCGCCCACATCCCGTACTTTGTCTTCTGGAAAGACCTCGACTCGGTGTATCTCGGGTGCAACGAGGTGTTCGCCCGGAGCGCGGGGGTGGAAGGCCCCGACGATATTGTCGGCAAGACCGATTACGACCTCGTCTGGAAGAACGAGGCCCCGCTCTATCGGCAGTGTGACAAGCAGGTCATGGACGGCGGGGTGTCCCTGTTGAACTTTGAAGAGCCCCAGACCCGGGAAGACGGCCGTCAGATCACCCTGTTGACGAGCAAAGTCCCGCTGCGCGATGCCGACGGCCGCGTCGCGGGCGTGCTGGGCATCTACACCGACATCACGGAGCGCAAATCCCTGGAAGACGCCCTGCGCGAGAGTGAGACGCGGTTCCGTTCCGTGGTGGAGCAGGCGGGCGACGGGTTTGAGCTGCTGGATGAGCAGGGCCGGTTTGTGGACATGAACAGCGCCACCTGCCGGGCGCTGGGGTACACCAAGGAGGAGCTGCTGGGCCTGAGCGTTTCGGACATCAATCCGGTCGTGAGCCGGGAGCAGTACGCGGCGCTCCTCCAATCCATGGCCGGCCAGCCGCCCAAGACGTTCGAGTCCGTGCACCGGCGCCAGGATGGAACGACGTTCCCGGTCGAGATCACCATCTCGCTCCTGCAGCTCGGCGGCGTCCTGCGCTGCGTGGCGCTCGTCCGGGACATCACCGAGCGCAAGCAGGCGGAACTGCGCATTCGGCGTGACGCCACGGTGCAGGCGGCGATCAACAAGCTGTTGGGTCTCTCGTTGGAGAACCTCACCCTCGAGGAGATCCTCCAGCAGGCGATCGATCACATCACGTCCGCGGCCGAGTTTGCCCTGGAGGCCAAGGGGGCCATCTTCCTCGCGGACGACGCGCAGGAGACGCTGGTGCTGGCCGCCCAGCGGGGGCTGGCTCCGCCCCTGGTGGCCCACTGCGCCCGCGTGCCCTTCGGCACCTGTGTGTGCGGCCGCGCGGCGCAGTCACACGACCTCCAGTTCCTCGACCGTCTGGAGGAGATTCACGAGTACACCTTCGCAGACGCCCGTCCCCACGGCCACTACTGCGCGCCGATCCTGTCCGCCGGCAAGGTGCTGGGGGTCCTCACTACGTACGTCCAGGAAGGGCACACGCGCAGCCAGGACGAGGAGGACTTTCTGCGCAGCGCCGCCGCGGTCCTGGCGGGCGTCATCCGGCGCAAGCAGGCGGAGGACCGCCAGGCCCGGTTGCTCCAGAAGCTGTCGGAGATCAACCAGGAGCTCAAGGAGTTTGCCTACGTGGTCTCGCACGACCTCAAAGCCCCGCTGCGCGCGATCCGCACGCTGGCCGAGTGGCTCGCGGCCGATTACCAGGACAAGCTTGACGCGCAGGGCAAGGAGACGCTCCAGTTGCTGGGCGGCCGGGTGGACCGGATGCAGAACCTGATCGACGGAGTCCTGCAGTACTCCCGGATCGGCCGCACGGAGCAGGCGGCGGTACCGGTCTGCCTCGCGCAGCTCCTGCCGGAGATTGTCGAGGATCTGAGCGTGCCGGCGCACATCGCCGTCCACCTCGAAGACCCTCTGCCTACCATCACCGCGGACCCCACGCGGATCACGCAGGTCTTTCAGAACCTCCTGAGCAACGCCATCAAGTACACGGACAAGCCCCAGGGCCAGATCATGGTCGGCTGTGTGGCAGAAGGCGGCTTCTGGCAGTTCCATGTCCGTGACAACGGCCCGGGCATCGAAGAAAAGCACTTCGAGCGGATCTTCAAGCTCTTCCAGACGCTGGCGCCGCGCGACGGCAGCGAAAGCACCGGCGTCGGCCTGACGATCACCAAGAAGATCGTCGAGACCTACGGCGGTCGCATCTGGGTCGAATCCGAGGTCGGCCGGGGGAGCACGTTCTTCTTCACCTTCCCCCAAGCGCCGGAGAACGCGGTGCCAGAGACGCTCCAACCGTGTGCGGCCGGACAGGTGTGATGTTGGATGTGTGATGTGTGATTTCTGACTTACGAGGTGATGGTCATACCTCTTACTTCAAACATCACACTTCCGGAAGGCGAAGTGCCAAGTGTAAAGTCCGAAGTTTGAGGTAGGATGTCGCGATCGCGTCTTACATGAAACATCAAGACTCACACATCAAACTTTACCTTTCGGCGGTTTTCGGTCCGGAACTGCCGCGGCGTCATGCCGACGAGCGACTTGAACGTTCGGGTGAAGTAGCTCTGGTGGTTGTACCCGGCCTGGAAGCAGATTTCCGTGCAACTCTGGTCGGTGCCCAGCAGCAACTCCTTGGCCCGCTCGATCCGCAGGCTCGTCAGGTAGTCGATCGGCGTGACGCCCATCTGCTCCTTGAAGACGTGCGCGAGCCGCGACACGCTCAGGTGCGAGGCCTTTGCGATCTCCGCCAGCGTGAGCGGCTGGTCGCAGTGAGCGTCGATGTAGGCGATCGCCGGCCGGAGCTGCGTCATCTTCCGGGCATCCTGGGATGAATACACCAGCTCCAGGAACTCGTTCAACGCGGCGCTGATCCACGCGCACAGGTCCTCCTGGTTATCGATCTGCATCACCTTGTTGACGTACGCGAGGTTCTTCTCGAGCATCGTGTCGATGTCCACACCGCCCTCGACCGCCGCGCGGCTCAGCACGCTCAGCAGCTCGAGCAGCCGGGCCTTGAGGATGCCCAGGTCGCCGATGTCCTTGAACAGGATCGTGCCCAGGATCGAGTTGAGGATTTCCTTGGCCCCGGTCCGGTCGCCGATCTTGACCTTCTGCAGCAGCGCCCGCTCGCTCTGGAGCGGGTACTGCCATTTGGCGCCGAGTTTCTTGTGCGCGCGGATGAATTCGCCGATCTCCGATTGTTGCTCGGCGCGCTGCCGGCGCCAACGGATGGCCCGGGCGTCGAAGCCGCCGACCTCGTACAACAGATCGAACAGGAACTCCGCCGCCCGGTGGATCTGCGGCCCGCGCACCACGGGAAGCTGGCGGAGAGCGGAGGACAGAGGACCGGAGACAGAGGACGGCGCGTCGGTCCCTCCTCCGTCGGGCGTCCTCCGCCTGGTGTCTTCTATCTTCTGGAGCCGGCTTTCGATGTCGGCAAGCAACAGCGCCGTCACCGGCTCCCAGAGGCACTTGCCGAAGAACATCCCGCCGTGGACGGTGTCCCGATCCACGATCGGCACGCAGACCAGCACGATGCCCGCGTGGCAGAGGGTGATATAGGATTGCCCCGTCTCCGCGGCAATCTCGACCGCCCGCCGGCGTTCCGCGCTGCACCGCTGGCGCCCGGAACCATGCTGCTGCACCAGTCGGCAGAACTCCGGCCGGCAATCCGCGCTGCACAGCGATTCCACCGGCTCACCATCCCGTCCGGTCGTTTCCAGGCCCAGCGCGAAATGCTTGCGGAACACCCGCGCGATGTGCTCGAATTTCTCCCGTGCCAGCAACTCTGACAAACCTGTGTTCTCAGCCATCTCAACCCTGTGAATAGCAAGATAGTGCTATTATAGCAGATGGGAGAAGGAGTTTCAGATCGGACGTGGGAAGTGTCAGGGCGGGAGAAATGAGGCTCATTCGGTTTGAGCGTACTTGCACAGGGCAACCGCAAAGTCCCGAGAATGACCCTGCGTGGGTGGCATCGCCAAGGTCGCAGGCCTTGGCGATGGCGAATGGGCCAACCATCGGCAAGCTGGCGCTTGCCGCTGCCACCCGGACACAGAGCCTTCCTCGCAGCGCCTGCCCTCGACCTGATCGAGGGTCGCGCGTCCTCGCACGACATCGTAGCACGGGCATCTTGCCCGTAATCTGGAATCCATGGGCGCTCGCGCCCATGCTACTTAGGCGAGCGGGGACGCTCGCCCTACGAAGATTCGCTTCCGCTGGTCAAGGGGGTTGAATCGGGCGCGGGATCGGGCGTATGATCTGCCCGTCGGTGAATCCTACCGGCCCCGATGAAAGGAGCGACGCGTATGTTGGGCAACGGGCGAATCCAATGGGTGGGGTTGTGCGTGATCGTAGGGTCGGCACAGGCCCTGGCAGCGAATCCTTTCCCGACCGCGGCACGCCGGCAGGCGTTCCTGCAGGCCCTTGCCCGGCAGGACCAGAGCTACGATGCGGCGGCCCGGATGCTCCAGGCGTCGTTCTCCTCGCCGGGCTACCATACCACCCTCACCGGCGGCACCGTCCACCGCACCCGCGAGACGCTCAAGTACGCCGTGGCCCTGCTGGATGCGGGCGACCCCGAGCGATTCCAGCGCGCCGAGCAGATCCTGGACCGGGTCATCGCCCTGCAGGACCAGGAGCCCAACAGCCCGACGTATGGCATCTGGTCGTGGTTCCTGGAAGAGCCGCTCGACAAGATGTCGCCACCGGACTGGAACTGGGCCGACTTCTGCGGCACGCAACTCCTGCAGGTCGCGATCGATCATGCGAACCGCCTGTCCCCGGAATTGCAGCAAAGGGTCAAGGACTCGATCCTGCACGCGGCCCGCTCCATCCAGCGGCGCAACGTCGGTCCCGGCTACACGAACATCGCGCTGATGGGCACCTACGTCACGCTGGTCGCCGGCGAGCGGCTCGGCGTGCCTGCGCTGCGGGATTACGGCAAGCAGCGACTCCGGCGGTTCTATGACTACACGCAACAGAAAGGCTCCTTTTCCGAGTACAACAGCCCCACCTACACGCTGGTGGCCATCGAGGAGATCTCCCGCATGCGGCAGCACGTCCGGGACCTGGAATCCCGGGAACTCCTGGAAGAGCTCAACGAGTTCGCGTGGCGGCACCTGGCCCGCCGGTTCCACCCGCCGACGAAACAATGGGCGGGCCCGCACAGCCGCTGCTACGCGACCCTGCTGCGCCCGAGCGCCCTGGCCGCGATCCAACAGGCCAGCGGCGACCGCCTCGAATTCCTGCCCGCGGCCCAGGCCTGGGAAAGCCTCGATGCCCACCGGCTCCGGCTGCACTGCCCCAACGACCTGCTGGCCAACTTCACGAACCTCAATGGTTCGCGCGAAGAGGTCGAAGCGTTCGAGAAGAACGCCGCCGGCGAGCATGACATCATCGGCACCACGTATCTACACCCGGATTTCGCTTTGGGCAGTGTCAATGTCGGTGACTTCTGGAATCAGCGCCGGCCGCTGCTGGCTTACTGGCAGACGCCGGGGGGGCCGGTGGCGCTGCGACTACGCTGCCTGCACGACGATTACGACTACGCCTGTGCCAGTCTCTTCACAGTCCAGGACAAGGGCGATGTCCTCGGCGCGGTCCTGTTCGCCACGGACCGCGGCGACACCCATATCTCGCTCGACCGCATCCGGAATGCCACGATCCGCGCCCGGGACCTGCGACTGCGTCTGGAGCTCGAAGGCGCCGTCCGCGGCCACGTGATCACCACGAGGTCGGGACTGAACGAGCCGATCGTTTTGGCCCTGGACCCGATCGAGGCCACCTGGTGCCTGCACGCCGCCCCATTCGACGGCCTGCCCGTCCGCGTCGAAACCGGTCGGGACTCCGAGGCAGCCTGGGTGGACCTCGTCCTGTACTCCGGTCCCGAGCGCGAATTCGACTTCGGCAAGATGAAGGAGGCTGCGGTCGTCTTCACGCTCTCGGTGACCCCGGCGGCGGCCTTGAGCGCCGCCGTACCCTCCGTCCACTCCCACATTGCGCGAGAGCTCGAGGCCTCTGCCGGAATTGTCTCGCCCCGGCAAACCTGGTCCTGGCAGCGGACCAACAACGAACCCCTGGCCCTGACGATTCCCCTCAAGCCGCTGCCGACGCGGGAGCAGAAGAAAGCGACCGCCGCCAGGGCGGGGAACGACAACCCCTGGAAGGCCAGCTACTGAGGGTCCGCCCGACTAATACGGATTCGGATTGACTGGTGCGCTCCTTTGTCATCCTGAGCGGAGCGAAGGATCTGGCCTACGATTGAGAGAAACCTCCTTTTTCGGCGGCCAGATCCTTCGGCTGCGCCTCAGAGCCTGCCCTGAGCCTGCCAAAGGGATGACAGAGTCCCTACCGTGCAAGAACCTATCCGAATTCGCATAGTCATGCGTTCCGGCGTCGCGGCCCTGCGGGCCCGGTGTCCTGAGATTGCCGTTCACCCGTGGTCTGCCGCCCGAATGACGATGGCTTTCCGCGGCCGGGTGGGGCAGGCGACTTGGCAGGCGCCGCAGCCGTTACAGCAGTCCGGGTCGATCTGGGGGCGGAGCGTGTATTCCTGCTCTGAGAAGACGTAGCGGATCGCGCCGTAGGGACACCAGCGGGCGCAAGCGGCGCAGTCGCGATCGTTCCCCAGGAGGCACAGGCTCATATCCACCTGCGGCCGGCCGATGCGGGCTTGGGGCTTGCCCTCCGGCGGCATGGGTGCCAGGGCTCTGCTCGGGCAGACGTGCGTACAACGCACGCAATCCTCGCGGCAGTAGTCCCGCTCGAAACTCAGGGTGGGCGTCAACAGGCCGGCGAGCCCGCTCGATCCCAAGTCGAGGCGGATGATCCTGCTGGGACAGGCCCGGAGGCAGTTGCCGCAGCGCGTGCAGAGCCCGGTGAACTGCGGCTCGGCACGAGCGCCGGGCGGACGCAAAGGGTGGGCCGGCCGGGGGATGGCTCGCGTCGTCTCCGCCAGGATTGTGCCGGCCGCTACGCCCAGGAGCGCCCGGCGCACCGGCTGGGGCACACCGTCGCGCGGTGCTGCACCGCTCGTTTTCCAAACAGCCCGTGAGCGCAGGAACCGCCGCGCCTGCATCAGCAGGTCCTGCAACGCGCCCAGCGGACAGAGGCGGACGCACCAGAGGCCGGGCCAGAGCAGGCTCAGAACCATCGTGCCGGCGAATCCCAGGGCACCGAACCACGCCAGCGGTTCCCTGGCCCGGGCCAGTGCGTCGAAGAGACCGGCGAAGATCGCCAGCGGGTCCAGCCACAGCAGGAACGGATAACCCAGCAGGGCCCCGCCCGCGGTCAGCAGGACGATCCACGGTCCCACGCGCAGGCCGTGCCATGGCGGACGGCCGAGCCGCCGGCCCACCCCGCCGGCTGCCTCCAGGCAGACGCCCAGTGGGCACAGCCAGCGGCAGAAGAGACGATGACGCACGAGCGTCGCCAGACCGATCGCCAGACCCAGCCCTGCCGTCGCGGGCCAGGCCCGCGCGGCCAGCAGGGAGAAGGCCGCCACGAATGGGCTCAGAGCCGTGACATAGAGAGCGGTGTCCCAGGCCGGCAGCGCGGGCCAGAGCGCGATCCCGGCCGCCATGAGGCAGGCAACTCGCACGAGCCGGCGCCACCGGCCCGGCGTGCCCTGCGTTTGCTTGCCCAAGGCGGCTTCAGGTCTTGGTGCTCTGCTCAACCCAGGTAAGCCTCCTGCTGCCGGAGGATGCGCTGGACCTTCGCCACCTCAACGTCCCGGGGTCGACAGCCATCCTGGGCCGCCACCGCGGCGGCGACGCCGGCCGCGTGTCCGGTCACGAAACAGTTCGGGATCAGGCGCACGAGATCGGCCATGCGAATCTCCACGTCGATGCATCGTCCGGCGGCCAGGACGTTCTCCGCGCGGACCGGCACGAGGCTGCCGTAGGGAATCGGCCATTCGCCATGTCCGCCATTCTCGGAGCCGCCGACTCCGACCACGTCGGGGAACTTCGTGCCCGCCTTGAGGTCGGCCAGCGCGATCCGGTGGAGTCCGTGGAGAACGCGCGTGATCCGCACCCCAAGCTGCGGAGCGGTCTCCATCAGGTACACCTTCTCATAGCCCGGGGTCTGCCGCATCTTCTGGATGTTCTGCCAGATGAACTTGCGGTGACTCATCTCCAGACGCGTCAGCGTCGCCACATCCAGGCCGTCCACCTCCGGACCGTGCAGGTTCACCCAGTTGACGCCCGGCACGGGGGTGCGGCTGCCCAGATGTTTCGGCTTGGGCGCGCCGCCGGTCTTGGACGCATCGACCCGGTCCAGATTTCCGATCCGCGAGACCAGGCCGACGTTGTGCGAGCGATGCTCGAACTCGGCGCCCGCGGCGGCGAAGATGTCGCCGTCGCCGGTGGCGTCGACGGTCACTTTCGCCAGGATGGCCCGCCGGCCCGACTTGCTCTCGAAGACCGCGCCCTGAACCGCGTTGCCCTCAACAATGGCGTCGACGCCCCAGGAGTGCAGGAAGACCCGGACGCCTGCCTCCTCGATCATCTCGACCATGACGTACTTGACGGCTTCGGCATCCACGGTCGGATTCACGCCGGGACGGCGATCCATGATGGCCCCGTCCAGCTTGTCCAGGCGGCGCATGATCTCCTCGCCGATGCCCTGGCAGACTTGCTTGCCGCCTTTGACGATGTGACCGATGACCAGCAGGACCAGGCCGCCGGTCCAGAGACCCCCGAAATGCCCGTAGCGCTCGACGAGCGTCACGCGGGCCCCGGCCCGCCGGGCCGCGAGGGCCGCCACGACACCCGCCGGACCCCCGCCTACAACCAGGACGTCGGTCGTGTCCAGGATCGGCAGTTCCCGTTGGGGCTGGATCACCTTCCCATCGACCAGTCTGGCGTTGGCCCGCTCCGTCTGCACCTTGTGAGTGGTTATCACCGAGCTTTGAAACCCGGAGGATTCACCGACGCCCTGCGCCCGAGTTGCCCGGGTCCCCAGGGCTCCGACGCTCGCCGTCAGGCCCGAGAGCCCCAGCATCTGCATCCACTGGCGCCGATTCATGCGATCGCTCATAGCGACACTCCCCATCTCAGACACCCTGTGGCCCGTGCGACGAAACACTCGTGACCGGGCCCCGTGCCCCAGTATAGGCGATCGACCCCGCGGTCGCAAATCCATCTGCCGTCAGGCTTCGTGCCCATGCGGGGGATGTTCCGATGGCGGCACCACGGAACCGCATGGGCTGAAGCCCATCCTACATGCTCAGGAACCGCTACGTGCTCGGGTGGCCCGGTGGCCATGTTGCCGAAGTTGGCCACCTGGCCACCGGGCCTGGGACGGGGCCGTCGCCGGGTGCGGGCAGCGGTCGGGGTGGACCGCCAAGACCGCCTATCTCCCTAAAGATCGTCAATGCAGGACTTTGACGATCTTGACGATCTTCTCGTTTTTCGCGTGATTTCGGCCTTCTTGCGGGGCGCAAGATCGTCAACTCGGCCGTTCGATTCCGGGTGGCAGCGGCAAACTCGCTTTGCCGATGATTCGGCGCATGCGCGGGAGCCATCGGCAAGCTTCGAGGAGGGTTCGGGTCCCCAGGTGCGATACTTCGCACTTGGGAGCCCTTCCCAAATGCGATGCGTCGCGTTTGGGGTCCCGACTGCGCTTGCCGCTGCCACCCAGAGAAAGCCCAACGGAATCCGGCACTGTATGCCGACCGTGTGCCGGTCGCGCCCAGGCCGGGGATTTTCCGCACAAAAGTCTTGCACTCCGTCGGCCGATAGGTATACTTGGACTAACTATGGGTAACCGGTGTGCAATTCGTTCCCTCCTCACCACCCGGCTCGGGCTGGGCTGCCTGCTCCTGCGCCGCTAAGGCGCAGAACAGGAGATCACCCACAACTCGTTATTCTTCCTGTACTTACGCAAAACCATAGCGTTGCCGCCGTCTTTTCGGCATAATAGTCGGCTATGGTTTGAGTTCGCAGTGGACAGTTCTCAGTTCCCAAGTTACCGACGACTGATGAATGTCAACTGACAACTTGCCTTCTGGAGAGCCAAGAATGTCTGGAGAAAAGGTCGTTATTTTCGATACCACCTTACGCGACGGCGAGCAGTCGCCCGGGGCGGCCATGTCGATCCCGCAGAAGTTGGAGATTGCCCGGCAGCTCGCGGTGTTGGGTGTCGATATCATCGAAGCGGGGTTCCCGGTGTCGTCACCGGCCCAGTTCGAGGCCACCAAGCTTGTGGCCGAGCAGTTGAAAGGGCCCACGATCGCGGCCCTGGCCCGCGCCAACAAGAATGACATCGAAGCGGCGGGCAAGGCCATCGCGCCGGCGAAGAAGAAACGTATCCACACTTTCATTGCGACCTCGCCGATTCACATGAAGCACAAGCTCAAGAAAGAGCCCGCGGAGGTCTTGCGGATGGCGGTCGAGGCTGTCACGTTCGCGCGGACTTTCACGAACGACGTGGAGTTCTCGCCGGAGGACGCCTGCCGCAGCGAGATTCCCTTCCTGGTCGAGGTCCTGGCGGCGGTGATCGAAGCCGGCGCGACGACCCTGAACATCCCCGACACGGTCGGCTACGTGCTGCCGTACGAGTATGGCCAGCTCATCGCGAAGCTCAAGAGCGAGGTCCGCGCCATCGACAAGTGCGTCATCAGCACGCATTGTCACAACGACCTCGGCATGGCGGTCGCCAACTCGCTGGCGGGCGTTCGCAACGGGGCCCGGCAGGTCGAGTGCACGATCAACGGCCTCGGTGAGCGGGCGGGCAACGCGGCGCTCGAAGAGGTCGTCATGGCCATCCGGACCCGGGCGGACTTCTTCAGCCAGGCGGCCAAAGACGGCCTGACGACCAATATCAATACGAAAGAGATCTCCCGGACCAGCCAACTCGTCTCGCAGCTTACCGGCTTCGTGATCCAGCCGAACAAGGCGATTGTCGGCGCGAATGCCTTCGCGCACGAGTCGGGCATTCACGTGGACGGCGTGTTGAAGGAGCGTCTCACCTACGAGATCATGACACCGGAGACGATCGGCCTGGTCGGCTCGCGCATGGTACTCGGCCGGCACACGGGCCGGCACGGCTTCGCCGAACGTTGCAAGCAGCTCGGTTACAAGCTCTCCAAGGAGGAAATCGAGCAGGCATACCAGCGTTTTATCGAGGTCGCCGACAAGAAGAAGGAAGTCTTCGACGCCGACGTGGCGGCCATCATCAACAACGAGATCCGCGTGGTCGAGCAGGTCTATGTTCTGGAGTACCTGCACGTCGCCTCCGGCACCGGTACCCTGCCGACCGCGAGCGTGCGGATGCGGGCCGGGAAGGAGACCCGACTGGCCGCCGCGTTCGGTGATGGTCCGGTCGACGCGGCCTATGAGGCGATTCGCCAGGCGACGGGCCTCGCGCCGGAGCTGGAGAACTACTCGATTCGCGCCGTCACCAGCGGCAAAGAGGCCCTCGGCGAAGCGACGGTGCGGATTCGCGACGACGGCCGGACCTTCATCGGCCGGGGCGTCTCGACCGACATCATCGAGGCCAGTGCCAAGGCCTACGTCGACGCGATCAACCGCATGGTCGCGGCCAAGAACGGGATGGAAGAGCTGAAGGTGGAACTGTAGTGGGAAGTGTGATGTTTGAAGTCTGATGTGTGAAGTGTGAGGGTTGATGGCGGATCGGCAAAATCAAACATCAACCATCAAAAATCACACTTGTGAATCGAAGAGGTGACAGCCGATGGGCATGACAATAACCGAGAAGATTTTAGCACGTGCGGCCGGAGTCGACCGCGTCGTTCCCGGCCAGCTGGTGGATGCGAACATTGACGTGGTGATGTGTCACGATGTGACGACGCCGCCGGCGATTTCGATGCTGGTGGAAAAGGGCATCGACCGCGTGTTCGATCCGGACAAGATCGTGGTGACGCCGGACCATTTCCAGCCGGCCAAGGATGTCCAGAGCGCCGAGCTGCACAAGCGGCTCGATGACTGGGCCCGGCGGCACGGCATCAAGCATTACTACAAGCTGGGCCGGGCGGGCGTTTGCCACGCGCTGCTGCCCGAGCAGGGCCACATCCGGCCGGGCGAGGTCATCGTGGGCGGCGACTCGCACACCTGCACCTACGGCGCCTTCGCGGCGTTCAGCACCGGCATCGGCTCGACCGACCTGGCGGCGGCCATCGCCACGGGCAAGCTCTGGTTCAAGGTGCCGGCGTCGATGAAGTTCGTCCTCAACGGCTCTTTGCCGCCGGGCGTCTACAGCAAGGACGTGATCCTCGCGGTGATCGGGCGGATCGGCACCGACGGCGCTCTGTATCGGGCGATGGAGTTCGTCGGGCCGGCTCTGGCCGGGATGTCGATGGAGGCCCGGATGACGATGACGAACATGGCCATCGAAGCCGGAGCCAAGAACGGCATCATGGCCTTCGACGACACGACTCAGACCTACCTCCGCCAGCATCTCAAGGAGAGCACGGCGTACCAGGTGTTCGAGTCGGACCGGGACGCGGAGTATCTCGCGACGGAGACGTTCGACTGCGCGAAGCTGGAGCCGATGGTGGCTTTGCCGCACTTGCCGAGCAATGCGGTGCCCATCGGCCAGTGCGCAGGCCGGCCGATGGACCAGGCGTACATCGGCAGTTGCACCAATGGCCGGATCGAGGACCTGCGCCTCGCGGCCCGGATCATGAAGGGTAAGCAAGTCGCGATCCGCACCCTGATCGTCTCGTCCACGCCGGAGGTCTGGAAGCAGGCGTCCGACGAGGGGCTGTTCGACGTCTTTTACAGCGCCGGCTGCGTCATCTCGGCGCCGACCTGCGGGGCGTGCCTGGGCGGCTTCATGGGCGTCCTGGCGGCGGGCGAAAAGTGCGTGAGCACGACGAACCGCAACTTTGTCGGCCGGATGGGACATCCCAAGAGCGAAGTCTACCTCGCCAGCCCGGCGACCGCCGCCGCCAGTGCCGTGGAAGGCAAACTGACGGACCCGCGGAAATATCTATAGCAGAGCAGTCCCGTGGACGCGAAGAAGAAGCCATCCAAGCTCCCGGCGATTCTCTTTACCGTGGCGGCCGTGTGCAGCCTGATGACGTCGCTGCTGCTGGTGACCGGCGGCAAGGCCGGTGGCGGACTGATCGCGTTTCAGCTTTTTACTTCGGCACTGTTGGTGGTAGCTGCGATTGGCAACTGGGTGGTCTATTTTCGCAGGTGGGTCGATGTTGAGATCGAGAGACGACAAGAAGACACAACGACAGAAGAGTGAGGTCTGGCCCATGGCAAAGGCACATGTATACCAGCGTGATCACATCAACACGGACGAAATCATCCCGGCCCGGTACTTGAATACCGACAAAGAGGCCGAGTTGGCGAAGCACTGCATGGAGGACCTGGACGCGGGTTTCGTCAAGAAGGCCAAGGCCGGCGACGTGATCGTGGCGGGCGATGACTTCGGCTGCGGGTCCAGCCGGGAGCATGCGGTCTGGGCGATCCGCGGGGCGAAGGTGCAGACGGTCATTGCCCGGTCGTTCGCCCGGATCTTCTACCGCAACGCGATCAACTGCGGCTTCTACCTGATCGAGTCCGCCGATGCCGTGGACAAGATCAAAGATGGCGACGAGATCGAGATCGACTACGACGCCGGCGTGATCAAGGACGAAACGAGCAAGACGAAGATCCAGTTTATGCCGCTGCCCGATTTCGCCCTGGAAATCATCCGCGACGGCGGCCTGCTCGATCATATCATGAAGACCAGTGCGTGAGAGGCGCATGACGGAAGGGGTCGCATCGAAATGGAAGGGGAGTCGCATGAGAGCTTTCAACAGGCGTGAGTTCCTCAAGACGGCCGGTATGGTGGCGGTGGGCCTGGGTGGCATCGTCAAGGCCGCAGGCCTTGGCGATGGGCGGAGCAAGAGAAAACCTTCGAGGCGGCCGAACTTCGTGTTCTTTCTGATCGATGATCTGGGCCGACAGGACCTGGGCTGCTATGCGAGCACGTTCTACGAGACACCCAACATCGACAGGCTGGCGGCGCAGGGGATGCGGTTCACGAATGCCTACGCCGCCTGTCCCGTCTGTTCGCCGACGCGGGCCAGCATCATGACCGGCAAATACCCGGCCCGGGTTGGCATCACGGACTGGATCGGGGCGGCGCAGAAGCCCACGGCGTATCGCAACCACCTGCCGCTGGAGGAAGTGACGATCGCCGAGGCACTGCAGGAGGCCGGGTACGCCACCGGGTACGTCGGCAAGTGGCACCTGGCCACAAGCGACGAAGATAGAAGCAAGTACTACCCGGACCGGCAGGGCTTCGATATCAACGTCGCGGGTGATAACTCCGGCTCGCCGCCGACCTACTTCTATCCGTACGTCAGGGGGAAGCGTTCGCTGGAGACGATGCCCCCCGGCGGCCGGGAAGGGGAGTACCTGACGGACCGGCTGACGGACGAAGCGCTCAAGTTCCTCGCTGCCAGTAAGGACCGGCCGTTCCTGCTCTACTTGTCCCACTACGGCGTGCACACGCCGCTGGAGTCCAAGAGCGGCCTGACCGGCAAGTACGAAGCGAAGGCCAAGAATATCCCGGCGTCCGAGGGCCCGCGTGTCCAGCCGGTCTACGGGCCGTACAAGACGAGGCTCGTCCAGGATCATGCGGTCTACGCGGGCATGGTGCAGAGCGTCGATGAGAGTGTCGGACGGGTCATGGCCAAGCTGGAAGAACTCGGGCTGGAGCGCGATACGATCGTGATCTTCATGTCCGATAACGGCGGCCTCTCCACGGTGGCTCGCGAAGGTCCGACCTGCAACCTGCCGTTGCGGGCGGGCAAGGGCTGGCTCTACGAAGGCGGCATCCGCGAGCCGATGCTGATCAAGTGGCCCGGCGTGGTCCGGGCGGGCAGCCTGTGCGACGACGTGGTGACCAGCACCGACTTCTACCCGACCATGCTGGAAATGGCGGGTCTGCCGCTTCGGCCCCGGCAGCACGTGGATGGGGTCAGTCTGGCCGGACTGCTCCGAGGCAAGGGGACTCTCAACCGCCAGGCCATTTACTGGCACTATCCGCATTATCACGGCAGCGGCAATCGGCCGAGCGGCGCCGTCCGGGCGGGCGACTACAAGCTGATCGAGTGGTATGAGGACAACCGCGTCGAATTGTATAATCTCAAGGACGATCTTGGCGAGCGGCACGACCTCGCCGCGACGAGGCCGGACAAGGTCGATGAGTTGCGGCATATGCTGCACGCCTGGCGCAGCGAGGTCGGCGCGAAGATGCCCGAAGGCAAGCCGCGCGAGGACTACCAGATTTGGCGGGAGGCTGCACTATGAAACGGCGTGATTTTCTGAAAGCGGCAGGCGCTGTGACCGCACTGGGTCTGGGTGGCATGGCCAAGGCCGCAGGCCTTGGCGATGGCGAAACGAGAAAGAAGCCGCGCGGACGGCCCAACTTCGTATTCTTCCTCGTGGACGACCTGGGCCGGCAGGACCTGGGCTGTTACGGCAGCACGTTCTACGAGACGCCCAACCTCGACCGGCTGGCGGCGCAGGGGATGCGGTTCACCAGTGCCTACGCGGCTTGTCCCGTCTGCTCGCCGACACGGGCCAGCATCATGACCGGCAAGTACCCCGCCCGCATCCGGCTGACCAACTACATCGCGGGCGCCCGGCCGGGCAAGCTGCTCTCGGCCGAGTACTTCCACTACATGAAGCTGGAGGAAGTGACGCTCGCGGAGGCGTTGAAAGAGGCCGGCTACAGGACGAACTTCGTGGGCAAGTGGCACCTGGGCAACGAGCCCTACTATCCCGAGAAGCAGGGCTTCGACGTGAACGTGGGAGGCTGCGATGCGGGCGCGCCGCCGACGTATTTCTATCCGTACACGCGGGGCAACCGCTCGATCCCGGGCCTGGAACAGGGCCAGCCGGGCGAGTACCTGACGGATCGCCTCGCCGACGAATCGCGCAAGCTGATCGAGCAAAGCAAAGATCAGCCGTTCCTGCTTTACCTGTCCTTCTACGCGGTCCACATCCCGCTGCAGGCCAAGAAGGAACTCGTCGAGAAGTACACGGCCAAGGCCAAACAGTTGGGCCTGGAGGATAAGCCGCACTTCGCCACAGACGAGCAGTGGCCCAAGACCGCGGCCGGGGACGCCAAGTGGCGTGCGACGCTTCGGACCCGCATTCTCCAGGATCATGCGGTGTACTCCGCGATGATGGAGAGCCTGGACCAGGCCGTCGGCCGCGTGTTGAACAAGCTCGACGAGCTGGGTCTCGCGGACAATACGATCGTCTTCTTCATGTCCGACAACGGCGGCCTGGCCACCGCCGAGGGTCAGCCCACGTGCAACCTGCCCCTGCGGGCGGGCAAAGGCTGGCTCTACGAAGGCGGCATCCGCGAGCCGATGATCATCAAGTGGCCCGGGATGGTCAAGCCGGGCAGTACCTGTGACGAGCCGGTGACCAGCACGGACTTCTACCCGACCATGCTGGAGATGGCCGGCCTCCCGCTCAAGCCTGGCCAGCACGTGGACGGCCAGAGCATGGTCCCGCTGCTCAAAGGCACGGGCGGACTGCAGCGGAAAGCGATCTACTGGCACTACCCGCACTACAGCAACCAAGGCGGCGGCCCGGGCGGGGCCGTCCGGATGGGCGACTTCAAGCTCATCGAATCCTATGAAGACAACCGGGTGGAACTGTATAATCTCCGGGCCGATCTCGGCGAGCAGCACGACCTGGCGGCCGAGATGCCCGAGAAAGCCGCCGAGCTGCGCCGGATGCTTCAGCAGTGGCGCCGGGTGGTTGACGCCGTAATGCCGGAGCCGAACCCGAAGTGGAAGAACGGGAAGATGATGGAATAGTGGAATACTGGAATGATGGGAGGCTGAGTCGTTGGCCGATCCCCAGTATTCCAACACTCCAACATTCCAGTGCCCTATAATCTCGATACTGACGTTCAGGAAAGGAAAGTCATTCGATGGCCAAGACGTACAAGATTGCGGTAGTTCCCGGGGATGGGACCGGGCCGGAAGTGATTGCCGAAGCCGTGAAGGTATTGAAGACCGCGGCGGACAAGTTCAAGTTCAAGACGGACCTGACCACGTTCGACTTCGGCGGCGAGCGTTATAAGCGGACCGGCGAGACCCTGCCCGACAGCGCGGTCGAGGAGTTGCGGAAGTTCGACGCGATTCTGCTCGGCGCGATCGGGCACCCGGATGTCGCCCCGGGGATTCTGGAGAAGGGGATCCTGCTGAAGGCCCGTTTCGAGCTGGATCAATACATCAACCTGCGGCCGGTGCGGTTGTATCCCGGCGTCGAGACGCCGCTGAAGAACAAGGGCCCGCAGGACATCGACTTCGTCGTCGT
>JALORE010000487.1 GCA_025459125.1 Planctomycetota bacterium
GGGGACATTCTACTTTTTCATCCTTTTCGCTGTCGGGGCTGACTGAAAAAGTAGAATGTCCCCTTTTCCCCATCCCGTTAGCCTTTGAGCGGATCGTTGCTTTTTTTCCTCTCTTGTTCTCTCGTCGGGGCACGGGTAGAATACGCCGGTGATTCGACGGAAGTCCAGGTTATATCTCCTTGAGAAGCCGTAGACGATGCTGTTCATCTGGCCGATTCGGACGAGCGTGTGGCCCCGACGCACGCCGTACGCCAACTACTTCCTGATCGCCATCACCGTCGTTCTGTTCTTCCTGTCCTACTCCTTCAACCGCCAGTACGGCTACCTGCTGGAGGGACAGCCGATCGCCATGCCTATTCGGCCGTGGGCCGCGAACTGGGTCCTGATCCCCGGCCGCTGGCAGCCCTGGCAGCTTCTCTCCTATGCCTTCCTGCACGGCGGCATCAAGCATATCCTGGGCAACATGTTCTTCCTGTACCTGTTCGGGAACAACATCAACGACAAGCTCGGGCACGTGCGGTACCTCCTGTTCTACCTGTCCGCCGCTGTGGTCAGCGGGCTGGGCCATACGCTGCTGAACCTGTCTTCCCTGGCCCCGACGCTGGGCGCCAGCGGTGCGATCGCTGCCGTCGTCGGCGCCTATCTGGTTCTCTTCCCGCAAACCCAGATCACGGTGTTTTACTGGATCATCTTCTTCATCGGCACGTTCGAGATTCCCGCCCTGTACCTGATCGGCCTGAAGCTGATCCTGTTCGACAACATCATCTCCCGGTTCCCCGGCGGCGTGGCGTATGATGCCCATCTGGCCGGCTATGCCTACGGCGTCGGTTTGCTGCTATTCCTGGTGGCGACCCGGATCGTCAGCGGTACTCACTATGACCTGTGGGTGATGATCCAGCAATGGAATCGCCGCCGGCGCTATCGCGACGTCGTGGCCTCGGGCTACGACCCGTTTGCCGGTGTCCGCGGTCGCCGCCGCGTGGAATCGCGGGAAGTCCCGCCGACGCAGGCCACGGCCCAGGAGCGGGCCGAAATCGAGCGGCTGCGCCAGCGCATCGCCGATTGGATCGGGCAGCACAACGTGCCGGCGGCGGCCGAGGTGTACCTGGAGCTGATGCGAATCGACCCCGGCCAGTTGCTGTCGCGCCAGTACTTGCTGGACATCGCCAACCAGTTGGCGGGCGATCGTCGCCCCGCGGAGGCGGTCCGCGCCTATGAGCAGTTCCTGGCGAACTATCGCGGCACGTACGAGTACCCGGAGCAGGTGGAATTGATGCTCGGCATCCTTTACTCCCGTTATCTGCAGGATCGCGACAAGGCCATCCTGTACCTGCAGCGTGCCGCCGGGAGACTGACCGACCCCGGCCAGTTGCGGATGTGTCGCGACGAACTTGCGCATCTGCAGGGCTGAGCGCCGACCCCGGCCGTCCTCTCCCCAGAGCGTTGCCCGCGTCGCCGTACGCTCCCGGCGCAGTTTTTTTTCTTCGCGTGGGCTTGATTATGGGCACTTGGGCCTTGACAGGCCCGGCGGGTTGCCGTACTCTGACGCTCGAAGGATCGCCCTACCTGCGGGCTGTTCCAAAGGCATCTGTGGGAACGTAATTTAGGAGGCCGAAAGATGCAAGCTCGCGTCTGTGCTCCCAAGCGCGCCGCACGTATGACACTCTGTTCTGTCCGCGTCCCGACTCTGGTGCTCGCCCTTGTGCTCCTGCTGACGGTGGCGGGATGGGCCCAGGATCCGAACACCTCCTCCGCCGGTCGGGTGGGGCTGCCCACCGACGCGGCGGCCCGCAACGCGGCGAACGAATCCTACGTCGCCGAGGTGCTCGGCAATGATGTCTTCATCCGGTCCGGCGCCGGCACGAACTTCTATCAGTGCGGCAAGCTCTATGCCGGCGATCGTGTCCAGGTCATCAAGACCCAGCAGGGCTGGTCCGCCATTGTGCCGCCGCCCGGTTGTTTCTCGTGGATCTCGATGCAGTACGTGAGCATCAACCTGCAGAATCCTACGATGGGCATCGTCACCGGCGACAACGTCGGCGTCTACACCGGCTCGGATTTCGTCGAGCCGATGCATTCGACCAGCAAGCAGGTCGTGCTCAACCGGGGGCAGACGGTCAAGCTGCTCGGCGAAGAGAAGGACGACTACTACAAGATCGCTCCGCCGCAGGGCGCATACCTGTGGGTCAGCAGCCGGTACCTCCAGTCGTCGAACAAAGCGCCCGGCACGCTGGTGGCGGATACGACCGTGCCGCGCCCGCCGGCGGCGGTCCAGCGGCCCAAGGACCCCAACGGGCTTCCGGGGGCCCCGCTGACCGGGCTGGACCTGTACTACTCGCTCAGCGAGCAGGTCAAGGCCGAGCATGCCAAGCCCCTGGCGGAGCAAAACTACACCGAGATGAAGAAGAAGCTGGCGGAGGTGGCCGCCGTCAAGGACGGAGGCCGGGCGACGCGCTATGCGGAGTTCACGCTCAAGCAGGTGGAACGCTACGAGCTGGCCGCCAAGGTGGCCAAAGAGGCCGAGCAGCAGAACAAGGAATTGCAGAAGATCACCGCCAAGATCAACGATGCGCGGAAAGAGAAACTTGATCAGATCGTCGACCGCAGCAAGTTCGCCATCATGGGCAAGCTCGAGACCTCCAGTGTCTACGCGGGACCGACCAAGCGCTTCCGCGTGCTGGATGACGCCGGCAAGACGATCTGCTACGTGACGCCGACCGGGCCGGTCGCGAACGCGGATCTCAGCAAGTACATCGGTCACAAGGTGGGCCTGGTCGGCACGATTCAGCCGCATCCGGACACCTCACGCGTGATCATCCCCTTCACCGAGGTGGTCCTGCTCGAACAGTAATCGACTCGAATCGATCCCGCCTGGATGTGGATGATCGGTTCGCCAAAAAAAAGAAGTCGTGTCAGGGATGACGCGACTTCCTTTTCTGTAAGTGTCAAGTGTGAAGTCTCGAGTTTGAGGTAGGGACCGTCGGGGGTGCACGACCGTTGCCCCGCGGCC
>JALORE010000034.1 GCA_025459125.1 Planctomycetota bacterium
GAGCCTGCCGTAACTCCTGGAGAGCCATCTCCGCGTGCATTTGCCCCGTGCGCCGGCGGATTCGCTCCCGGCTTTCCGGAGACATCCTTTCCACGAGATTCTTGAACGGCTTAGCCATTACTCAACGTTCCAGACCTTCTCCCAATCGACGCCGGGGTAGTCTCACAGCGCCCGCGCTGGGCGGATCACTCTCTCGCGGATATACCAGTGCACGGTTGTTTCCAGTGTTGTCACCAGGGGCTCTGCCTGCGGCCCCCCGAGGTTTTCCGCTTTCGCCAATAGCATGGCCGGCGAGTAGGAAGATGGGCACATTTCCGTGATGCTCTCTTGGCGTTCTTTGCGTCTTGGCGCGAGAACAGGCCTTCGTGGCGGCCGCAGGCCGGGCGGCGTCCGCTGGGGTTGAACCGGGACTCCCCAGCCGGGGGCGGCTGAGCTACTGTCGTTCGCCCGCCAGGATGGGTGGGCCGACGCCGGAGAATTTATGCGTCCTTTTAGATTTTTTATCAACATACAAGAATCAAGAAACGTCTTTATACAGGTAGGCGGTAGCCGGTAGTCAGTAGTCGGTTGCTGGACGGCGGTACGAACAGAAGCCAAGAAGCGGCGGCCTGTGGCCGGTTGTCCGTGGGAAGAGCGATGTACGAGCAAAGCCAATTCCCGCAGGCGAAATATCCCAGAATTCCAGTAGTCTATCATTCCACGATTCCAATCCGATACCTTCCGTGCCAAACAAACCCAATTTGGCGGGGCCGCGTGCGAGTGACAAGTGCGGTTGAAAAAGAGGGTTACGGGCGTTTCAGGGGGTCTGGATTCTGGGAAAAACAAAGCCAAAAGGGAACAGGCAGTTGGAAGACTAATTGTGCGAAACAAACCCAATTTTTCGGAGCCCGGTTCGAGTTACAAGTGATGTGGGCAGAATGGGTTATGGCAATATCAGGGGGTCTGCGGGCCAGAAAAAACAAAGCCAATTCGAGAGGTTTCAGGTGGCAAGACAGGCGAGGCCGGAGCCTGGATACCCTACCATTCCACTATTCCATCATTCCACGGTTCCATCATTCCACCGCCCTACCATTCCAATCCGGAGCCGGTTGTTCCTTTGCCTTGGGGCGGGAATCTGCTATCTTGGGGCCGTGACAGAACGCCCGTCGGGTGGTAGATCGGTTTTGGCACAGGAGGCATCATGACTATGTCGCGCATCATCTTGGTCGCTACCCTCACAGTTGGCATCGTCCCGGCGGCATATGGGGCCGCAACGATCCGTGTCGTACCGGTGCCGCCGACGGCGGCGACGAACGACTTCTATGTGGGCAACCAGCCGCCGCTGGCGCCCAGCCCGCTGCTGAAGCTGCCCATCGGAGCGATCAAGCCTACGGGCTGGCTGCACCGGCAGATCGAGCTGCAGGCGGACGGCTTCTCGGGCCGGCTGGGGGAGATCAGCCGGTTCCTCAAGAAAGAGGGCAATGCCTGGCTCGCGGCAGATGGTCAGGGCCACAGCCCCTGGGAGGAGCTGCCCTACTGGCTCAAAGGCTTTGGGGACATGGGTTATGTTCTCGGGGAGAAGCGGATCATCGAGGAGGCCAAGGTCTGGATCGAGGCCATCCTCAACAGCCGCCAGTCGGATGGCTGGTTCGGACCGCTGCCCAACAAGACCGGCGAGCGCGACAAGAAGATGATCCCGGACCTGTGGCCGAACATGGTGGCGCTCAACGCGCTGCAGTCCTACTATGAGTACACGGGGGACACGCGCGTGCTGGAGCTGATGCAGTCGTACTTCCAGTGGGAGATGACCGTGCCGGAGGAGAAGTTCCTCGAGCCCTTCTGGCAGCAGCAGCGGGCCAGCGACAACCTGGCCAGTGTCTACTGGCTCTACAACCGCACGGGCCAGGAGTTCCTGCTGCAACTGGCCGAGAAGATCCACCGCAATACCGCCGACTGGACCGAAACGGTCCCGAGCTGGCACAACGTGAATATCGCGCAGTGCTTCCGCGCCCCGGCCGTCTATTACCAGCAGACGAAGGACCCCTACTTTCTCCAGGCGACCGATCGCAACTACAACATGATCTGGGGCGTCTACGGCCAGGTGCCCGGCGGCATGTTCGGCGGCGATGAGAACTGCCGGCGCGGCTATTACGGCCCCCGCCAGGGCATTGAGACCTGCGCCTCCGTCGAGTTCATGCTCTCGTGCGAGATGCTGCTCAAGATCGCGGGCGACCTGGTCTGGGCGGACCGCTGCGAGGACGTGGCGTTCAACACCTTCCCGCCCGCCCTGACGGCGGATCTGAAGGCCCTGCACTACATCGTCAGTCCGAACGCCTGCCAGCTCGACAACAAGAACAAGTCACCCGGAATCCAGAATAAGGGGGACATGCTCTCCTACAATCCGCACAGCTACCGCTGCTGCCAGCACAACGTGGCGCACGGCTGGCCGTATTTTGCGGAGCACCTGTGGATGGCGACGCCCGACAACGGCCTGGCGGCGGTCTTCTACGCCGCGTCCGAGGTCACCGCCCGGGTGGGCGACGGCCGAAAGGTGACAATCCAGACGAAGACGCGCTATCCCTTCGAGGAGACGATCCGGTTCACGATCAGCGCCGCCGAGCCGGTGCCGTTCCCGCTCTATCTGCGGATCCCCGGCTGGTGCACGCGGCCGGCCCTGCGGATGGACGGCAAGCGGATGCCGATCTACGCCGAGCCGCGGAGCTTCCTCGTCATCGACCGCTCCTGGAAGGACGGCGACAGCCTCGAGCTGTCGCTGCCGATGGACTTGAAGCTGCGTTACTGGCTGCGCAACGGCAACAGCGTCTCGGTCTATCGTGGTCCGCTGGCCTATTCGCTCCAGATCGGCGAGAAGTACGTCCGCTCGGGCGGCACCGACGCGTGGCCCGCTTTCGAGGTCTTCCCGACCACCGCCTGGAATTACGGCCTGATCATCGATGCCGACAGGCCCCTGTACCAGCAGCTCGAGGTCCGCAAGCGGAGCTGGCGCCGGGACAACCAGCCCTTCGAAGCGACCGCGGCACCGATCGAGATCAAAGTCAAGGCGAAGAAGATCCCCAACTGGCAGCCGGATCGGTTGGGCCTGATCGGCGAGGTTCAGCCCAGCCCGGTCCAATCCCAGGAGCCGGTCGAGACGGTCACCCTGATTCCGATGGGCGCTGCGCGGCTGCGGATCTCGGCCTTCCCGTGGATCGGCGAGGGCGCGAACGTGCACGAGTGGCAACCGCCGCGCTGAGAGCCTCTGACAGAACGAAGAACGGAGTAGAAACCACCCGCATGGTATCAGGGGCTCTCTGCTTGTTGCGTGGACTGAGTAACCGGCGGGCGAAGTTGCCCGTGGCGCACCACGCGCCGCCCGAAACGGTAGAGGTTGATGACCAGGGGAACGACGCTCAGGAACAGCAGCGCGGTGGTCGCTTGCACCACGCGCAGCACCCCCCGGGCGTCCTGCTGCTCGAGAGAGCGGACTCCCCGCGGCAGCGCCCACTGGATCAGCACCGCCCTACGACCAGGCTCAGGATCAAGCCCACCAGGATCCAGGCCCGAAGCCGCCGGTCCGGCGGGAGCACCCGCGGTTGCTCGCTGTCTTTCATCGCTTCTGCCTGTAACAACGCCGTCGGCCGGCTCGTAGAATGGGTTGAAACCATCTCTGTGGGAGTGTATCTATGGAGTCGTCGGGCGCCAAGACGGCCCCGCATAAGGAAAGGGTCGATGCGATGAACAATGAATCCTCCCCACTGCCCTGGGACGAGCTGCGGCGCACGGAGGGCGACATTCCCTGGGCGGCGATGCGGACGTTCGCGGCGGCGCTGCCGACGGACCCCACGCTCGTGGACGAACTCTTCGATGCGTACAACGTGACGTTCGATGCGTTATCCGGGCCGGTGGACAACGCGGACCTCTGTGTACCGGCGATCTTCGCCTTGGCGGCCCCGCAACTCGATGACGAGCAGCGGCGCCGGATCGGATCGTTCCTGATCGACAGGCTGGTTGCCGCCGGACGTGAGGACGCCGATGTGGCCATGGAGGTCCTCACGGCGGCCGCCGGCACGCTGGGGCCGGCCGTTGTACCGGCTGTTCTCGACGCAATCGCCCGCGAGCCCGATACCCGGGGCGCGTGGCTGTTCCTGTGGAGTTTGACCAAGCTGGCCGCCCGGAGCGAAGACCAGGACCTGCGCAGCCGGGTCATCCAGGTCTGCGTCCAACTGCTCGAAAAGGCCGACCGGGGCGAAGTCGATCAGGATGATGCCGGCCACGCCGCCTGGACGCTCGCCCTGCTCGGGGCCGCCGAGTACACGAGCCTGCTGCAACGTGTGCAGGAGAAAGCCCAGGGTGTGTTCTGGGGCGACGAGTATGAAGAGGCCGTGAAGTGGATGCGGGGCGAGCGGGATTTCACGCCGCCCCACGAGTTGTGGGAAGAGCCGGTCGAGCAGTGGCTGACGCCGCGCTGGGGCGAGGGCGAGGAGTGGCCCGACGTGGAGGAAGAACACGACGAGGAAGAAGAAAACCCGCACGAGGCGTACGCTCAACTCATCGCCCGGACGTTCGTCACCTCACCCGTGGCGGCCGGGCTGCCGCCCGATCTCCTGGGCCAGGCCCACCTGGTGGCTCATGACCTGGTAAGCCTTTCGCTCAGATTCCTCGGCAAGCAGCCGCGTGAATGGGATGAGGCCGTCCTGCGTGAGCTGCTGCTGAATCTCGTGCCGCGCGATACGCCGGCGGACCGGCAACAGCTTCAGAAGATCATCCCCATCACGGAGGCGTTCCTGTACTGGCTGGGATCGGAGGGCCTGCTGGCCGACGCACAGGAACTGGCGGCCGCGGTTCGCTCGTGGAGCGACCAACTCGTGGCGGCGGGCCTGGATCGGAAGAACTGGGGACCGGTCAAGACGTTCTTGATGACGGCCCAAGAAGCCGGCCCGGGCGCGCTGACCGAAGAGCATCTCCGGGCGGTCTTCACGGCGCAAATCGAAGCGGCCGCCCAGGCCCTGGCCGAGCTCCCGGAGGTCGTGGAGCCGGCGCCCGCGGCGCCGGAGGAGCCGCCGATTCCCATCCGGGAGCGTTCGTCCCAGCCCGGGCGCAACGATCCCTGCTACTGCGGCAGCGGCCGGAAGTACAAGAAATGCCACGGCCGCCCCGAAGCCCAGCAGAGCTCAAATCTCTGAGCAGACCGAGTCCGATCCGCGGGATTAGAGCGTCCTGCGCCGGCGCAGCCAGGCGATAACGCCGGCCCCAATGCTACCCAGCACCAGGGCGCCCGGCGCCGGGATCACCGTACCGCCGGTGGTGTAATGGAAGATGTTCTCCCACACGATGGCGTTGTTGCTCCCGGCGATCGGGCTGACAGAGTCGCCCGAGCTATCCCAGGCGTCCATGTCCGTCAGGAACACCACCCGGCCGGCGCCGTAGGCAGTGACGGCCAGGGCCACCTCGCTGGGATTGGTGCTGTGGACGCCGAGGCCCGTCCCACCCAAGACGCTCGCGGAGTACACCTAGTCATATGTCGTCACGGACCCCGCCGGGCCATTCCAGATCGAATGGGGGATGGTCATGTTCACCGGCGACGCTGTACCCGCCGGGCCAAAAGGACCTGGGTTGTAAGCCGCGCCGAAGGCCGCCGCCAGCGGATCCGCGGCCGGATAGAAGCTGTCCCAGTCGCGCTGCATGACCAAGCCGCCGCCGGCACTCACGAACGCCTGGATGTCCGAGATCTCCTGGGCGGAGAACGCGACGTCGACCGCGCCGGTGTACAACACACGCGCGCCGGCGATATTCGCGGCGGTGAACGCCGGCGTCGTCCCAATGGTGAAACCTGCCGCCTGGAGCACGCCCGTGGCATCCGACATGGCGGCGCCCGTCAGGTACCGGTCGCCCCCGCCCTCATTCTCATCGCCGGTTCGACTCGCGTCCAGCGACAGGATCACGGTAGCGGATGCCGTGGAAAACGGTACCCCCGCGATCGCCAATACCCCCAAAAACACCATTGTCCGTCTCATCGTCCTCCTCCTCGACCAAGATCACCCGAACCGGTGTCCGACGGCGCGCCTATCCCTTGCGCCCACCTCGCCACGCGCGAGGTCCCGGCCCACCGGGCAGTTGCCGACCTGCACACGCAACGCCCACTCGCAAGAGCGCTCCCCGTGACGGCGCACCACGTCCTGCGATATGATTCCACCCAAAGTCCTTTTCAGGCATGAGACGTGAAGCTCCGTTTTCCGGATCCATCCAGCGCCTCTATCCTACACGGTGACGAACGGGAAAGTCAAGATAGATCCAGAATATACCCGCGAGGGCCAAAAGGGCTGAGGTCCGCCTCCATCTTACTAGCACGGGGGATGGTTCTTCTGCGACGGCGAAGAACCATCCCCACGGTTCGCTTGCCACTGCCACCCGCGGCGGCGGAACAAGGCCGGACACCCCGGTCGAGCCCCCCCCCGCTGCCGCTCATGCGCAATCCGAAACAGAGGGCCCCGGCCTTACTCCGTGACTTTGCCGGTGGCGGCCCACTCGGTGCCGCGGATGATGATCTTCTGGACGTTGGGGGTTATCAGGGCCTTGCGGTCGTGGCCGTAGGCGTTGTGGACGACGCGCCCCGAGCCGTAGCTCTTCACAAACACGAGCGGTTCGGTCTTCTTGCTCCAGTCGGAGTCGGCGGTGACCAGGACCTGGATGTCCTCGTTGCCCTGAAGCTTGGCGTAGAGCTCGTCATCGGTGGTGAAGTTGCTCAGGCCCTTGGTGATCGGATGTTCCTGATCGACAATCTTGGACTCGAAGACACTGCGGGGGCCATGGCCGGAGGTCTTCATCACCCACTTGCGGCCGCAGAGCTTGCCGAACTGGTCCCACTCCGGGAACGAGGCGGTCGCCAGGTGCTGGACGAAGAAGCCCTTGCCGCTCTTGACGTAGTTCAGCAGGTTCTCCTGGGCCTGGGCGGGCAAGCTGCGCTTCTCGGCGGCGTATTTGGCGGTGTAGATCGTGAAGACGATCGCGTCATAGCCCTTCAGGGCCGTCGCGGATTCGAGAATCAGCGGGTCCTCACTGACCTTGACGTCGAATTTGCCCGAGCCGACGAGGATCTCGCGGGTCGTCTCGGAGATCTCCCGCCAGGGATGCGCCCCGACATCGTCGCCGGTGATCAACAGGACCTTGATCGGGGCCGGCTTCTTGGGGGCCGCCGCACCCATGCAGAGCAGGACCGCCACTACTTCTCCTTTGCACTTGCGATTCATGATTTAAGATTGACGATTCGAACAGAGACAGGATACGGCGTGACGGCGCTGCCGTCAACCGCCGGGGGCCTTCATGCAGATGAGACAAATAGCTTTTGGCACAGAAAGGGGAATGGGCTACATTTGGAAGAAGGTAGGATGAGCTTGGGACCGTGCGGGGGATACCCCAAGGGCTGCACCACGGAACCGCATGGGCTAAAGCCCATCCTACACGCTATCCGGGCTGAGGGAAGAATCGTAGAATGTCCCCTTTTCCTCCCGCCGCGGGAATAACAAGGGGCGACAGTGGAGAGGAGCAATGGCGCAGGTTCCGGAGAATTCGAAGGAGATCGAGCTGTGGCTCAAGCTGATCCGGGCGGATGAGGTCGGGCCGGTGACGTTTGGCCGGCTGCTGCAGCGCTTCGGGTCGGTTGAGGCGGTCCTGGGGACTTCGGTCAGCGGGCTGATGAAGGTCGAAGGGATCGGGGCCAAGACCGCCGAGCGGATCGCGGCCAGCCGGGACAAGTTCGACAGCGCCGCCGAGGTGGACCGAGCCGACAAGCTGGGCGTCTGGATCGTTCACATGGAGGACCCCCGCTATCCGCCGGCACTACGGAAGATCTATGACCCGCCGCCGGTGCTGTACATCAAGGGTACCCTGGACCGGGCGGACAACCTGGCCATCGGGATCGTGGGATGCCGCCGGTGCAGCCTCTACGGGCAGGAACAGGCGTCGCGTCTGGCGCATCTGCTGGCCGCGGCGGGTTTTACGATCGTTTCGGGCATGGCCCGCGGGATCGATACCGCCGCTCATACCGGGGCGCTGGCCGCGCAGGCCCGGACCCTGGCGGTGCAGGGTTGCGGCTTGTCGCGCGTCTTTCCGCCGGAGAACGCCAAGCTCTTCGAGCTTATCAGTGCTTCCGGGGCCTGCATTTCCGAACTGCCGACCAGGGCGGAACCCCTGGCGGAGAACTTCCCGCCGCGCAACCGCATCATCGCAGGCCTGTCCCTCGGGACCATTGTCATCGAGGCCAGCCTGCGATCCGGCGCCATGATCACCGCCCAGGCCGCCCTGGAGAGCAACCGCGAGGTCATGGCAGTACCGGGCAAGATCGATTCCCCCTTGAGCCAGGGTCCCCACCACCTGATCAAGCAGGGCGCCAAGCTCGTCGAGACGGTCGAGGATGTCATGGAGGCCCTGGGCTACGTGGGCGAGCAACTCAAGGACCAGACGGCACTTACAGCTCAAGAGACCACCGCGCAGGTGGAGACGCCGCTGTTCGAAGCGACCCGGTTCAATCTCAAGGGCCACGAGAAGACCGTGTACGAGGCCCTGGGCAAAGAGCCCCTGCATATCGACCAGATCATCGCCGACACGAATCTGCCGGCCGGGGCGGTTAACGCCGCCGTCATGTCCCTGCGTCTGAAAGGCCTGATCAAGCAACTGCCCGGCAACCTCTTTTCCAAACGCTAAGTCACGTCCGCAGGGCGACTTGCGGTCCCAGGCACTCTTCCTCCGAGGACTGGTTCAATCTGGCTCCGATCGGGGTAACACCGCGATGCCACCCCGGCGTGTTACGCGGCCTTGAACCATGCCCCCTCCGATGTAGGATGGGCTTCAGCCCATGCGGCGGGTACTCCGATGGCTGCCCTGCGGAGCCGCTGCATGCTCAACGGCATATCTGGCTGCATGTCCAGCATGGGCTAAAGCCCATCCTACATGCTCTGTGGTGATGAATCATCAGGCGGTAGTCGGTTGAAAGGCAGTTGCCAGTTGGCGGTTCTCAGTTCGGAATCTGCGGCAATCGGTGTAATCTGGGGCTGGGAATACGGTCGAAACCGCATGGGATGAAGCCCATCCTGCATGCTCGGCGTCCTCGGCGATTGAGCACCTTAGGTCCTGAGTGGCGATACCTTCATACCGCCAGACCGCCCAGCTCCTTGAAGATCGTCAAAGGAAAACGTTGACGATCTTGACGATCTTCGCGTTTTTCGCGTGATTTCGGCCCTTTGCGGGTGGAAAGATCGTCAACTCGGGAGCTTGACGATCTTCTCCGGCGGCCGCCAAGACCGCCATGTTTTCTGGTTGGCGGTGTTGGCGGTCTTCAGAGAATTGGGCCCCAAACGGGGGTGCCGGCGCCAGTACCATAGCACTCGTGGCGGTCCTCGTGGGGCGTGAATGCCCGCTACATGCCGACCGCACCCCTTTTGCTTTATAGAAAGGTATAGAGCGTTGACAATAGCACGGTCCGGGGCTATTATCAGACGTGACGACGCATGGCGTAGAGTGCCTCAGATAACCTCAGCAGCCATACCGGCCTTCGAGCGATAGGCCCCGGCATGGCGGGAGCAGACCTTCGGATGGAGGCGGCACGGACAGGATGTTGGAGCCACGAATCCTGGGGGAGTGCTGTAAGTCTTTTCGAGTTGGAGCTTTGCATGCGTTCGCATCGTCGGCGGAAACTGACGCGGCACGCCGCATTTACCCTGATCGAGTTGCTGGTGGTGATCTCCATCATCGCCCTCTTGATGGCGATCCTGATGCCGGCGCTGCAGCGGGTGCGAAAGCAGGCCCAAGCCGTCACGTGCCAATCCAACCTCAAACAGATGGGCTTGGCGTTCTCCATGTACACCAACGATAACAACGGCTACTTCCACCAGGAGGAGGGCAGCGATCCCCAGGATAGCTGGGTGCCGGCGATGCGGCCCTACTACAGTCACGAGCCCAAAATTCGCGCCTGCCCGGCCACAACCAAGTTCTACAGTGACGGCGTCACAGGCCCGCTCGTCGGCTGGGGCGTCTACGGCCAGGGCACCATCCCCAGCGTCCCGAATTTCGCGGTCTGGGGCGACTACGGCAGCTTCGGCCTCAACGGTTGGGTCGCCAACGACACCGGCGGCATGCACGCGAACAAGAACTGGCGGTCGATCCACGTCCAGGGTGGCTTTGAGATCCCGGTGTTTGTCGATTGCCAGTGGGTGGATGGGCTGCCCGAGCCGTACGACAACCCGCCGGACTTCGACGGCCAGTGTCACTGGCAATGGTCCGGCAACGCGATGCGGAGCTTCTGCATCAACCGCCATAATGGCTTTGTCAACGGCGTCTTTCTCGACCTGTCCGTTCGGCCGATCGGCCTGAAAGAACTGTGGGAACTGCACTGGCACCGGCAATGGCCCAAGGACCGCGCCGCGGCGCATATGCCGGTGTGGCCCCAGTGGATGCGCAGTTTCCGGGAGTATGCGTCTTTTTGACCGGACCAGGTTAGGGGACGACGGCCACTGTCAGCCCCGGGACGGAAACGGGTCGCGACGACGTGCGTTGCGCCCAACGGAGAAGGTGTGACAATATTATAGAAGTGGATGCGCAAAAACCGATTTCGGTGTGCAATCGGCAGGAAAGCTGGCCGATAATCATGGGGCAAGTCACGCGACTTCGAGCAGTGCAGGAGAATCAAGCATGGGCACGAAGAGGACGTTCATCATCGCGACACTGGTGCTCGCCGGCACGGCGGGCCTGACTCTGGGGGACGTGGTCACCGGGCTGTTGGGCCATTGGCCTCTGGATGGGGATGCCACAGACCTTTCGGGCAACGGTCATGAGGGTACCCTGATGGGCGACGCCCACTTCAGCACCGACGGGGTGTTCGCCGGGGCGCTTGCCCTGGATGGCGACGGCGACTTCGTCGAGATGCGCGGGTACCAGGGCCCCATGAAAAGCCCCTGGACTCTCGCCTGTTGGGTCCAGACCACCGGCGCCGGCGATATGGACATCCTGAGCTGGGGCACCGAGGGCGGCGGCCTGAAGGTCGAGTTTCGCTTCAACGCCGGCCGGCTGCGCATCGAGCACGGCAACGGCAATATCCGCGGCAACACCGTCATCAACGATGGGGAATGGCACCATGGTGTAGCCCAACTGCCGGCGGGGGGCGTTATCAAGGATGTCCTCTTCTACCTGGATGGCAAGCCCTTGGCCCTTTTTGCAACGATCGGCAACGGCAACAACCCCTTCAACACTACGCCGGGGATCGACTTCAACATCGGGCGCAGCGGCCCCCTGTCCGGCCGGTATTTCCAAGGCCAGATCGACGACGTGCGTGTCTACGACCGGCTCCTGAGCGCGGAGGAGATCGGGCAACTGGTCGTCCGGCCCCAGGCCCATGCGCCCAAGCCGGCCAACGGCGCGGTGGGTGTCGAGGTGCCGCTGCTGCAATGGACCGCCGGCGACGGCGCGGCGCTCCACACGGTGTACCTGGGAACCAGCCCCGATCTGACGGAGGCCGACCGCGTCGCCGAGCGCCTGCCGGCGGCAGTCTATTACCATGCGCCCGGCCTGCAGCCGGGAACCACTTACTACTGGCGGGTGGACGAGATCGAAGCCGATTTGGCCACCGTTCACACGGGCGCCGTCTGGAGCTTCGTGACGCAGGATATTAAAGCCTACGGCCCAAGTCCCGCGGAGGGCGACAATCGCGTCACGACCGCCCCCGTGCTGACGTGGCTGCCGGGTCGAGCCGCCCTGGAACACCACGTCTACTTCGGCGCTAGCCGGGAGGCCGTGGCCCAGGGTACCCCCGCTACGGACAAGGGCGTGATCAAAGAGACGTCCTTCACCCCGGGCGAGCTGCAAAGCGCCACCACCTACTACTGGCGCGTGGATGAAGTGGTCGCCGGCGGCGTGATCCAGATGGGGGCCGTCTGGAGTTTCACCACGATCCTCGCCATCGACGATTTCGAGAGCTACACCGACGACGAAGGCAACCGCATCTACGAAACCTGGATCGACGGCTGGACCAACGGCACCGGCTCGACGGTCGGTTACACGGTGGCTCCCTTCGCCGAACAGAAGACCGTTCACGGTGGCAAACAGGCCCTGCCTCTGGACTACAACAACCTTCACGCCCCCTACTACAGCGAAGCCGAGCGTCAGTTCGCCCCCACCCAGGACTGGACAATCAACGGCCTGGATACGTTGGTCGTCTATCTCCGCGGTCGGGCGACGAACGGACCCGCGCGGGTGTATCTGATCGTAAAGGACACGTCCAACCGCACTGCCACCGTGAGCCACCCCGACTCGGCCGTGGTCACGGTCGGGAAATGGGTCGAGTGGCAGATCGCCCTGGGCGATCTGACCGGCGTGAACGCGGCGCGGATCAAGCAGATCGTCCTCGGCATCGGCGATAAAACGGCATCCGCGCCGGGCGCCGCGGGATTGATTCTTGTGGATGATTTCTACGTCTTTCGGGCCGCCCCCGCCCAGAACTGAGCGGCGGGCCGCGGGAGTCCCGGAGGGCGTGTGCACTTGTGAGGCCGAAGTCTGCGGCATTCTATTGAAGGAGGACAACGCATGTGTAGGAGAATGGCTTTCATCGTGGCCGTTGTGCTGGTGCTGAGCATGGCTTTCCCCGCCCCGGCGGGCCAACTGGGGTATTGGGCTTTCGATGACGGCACCGGGACAACCGCCCGGGACAGTTCCGCCAACAAGAACGACGGGCGGCTGGTGGGCGGGCCCGTCTGGGTGGACGGCAAGTTCGGCAAGGCCCTCCAATTCGATGGCGTGGACGATTTCGTGGAAGTGCCGCACAACGCCAAGCTGATCCCCACCACCGGGAAGGCCACGGTGTCCGTGTGGATCAACGCCAAACGCCACACCGGTCCCGGGGGCGGTACATGGCAAGGCATCCTGGCGAAAGGCGGAGCGCCGCGCCTTTATAACCTGTACACGCACGCCAATCGGGTCCTCCACTTCAGCACCGGAGTGAGCGGCGCGTACGTGGGGAGTCTGAGCACGGGCGAAGTCCCTCTGAACGAGTGGGTCCATGTCGCGGTCGTCGTCGATGGCCGGCATCTGTACTACCTCAACGGGGAGCCGGCCGGCGTTGCCGGGGAAGGAGCGACTGTTCCCTCCGGCGGGACCGCCAACCTGACGATCGGGCTGACCACGAGCGGCGAGGCCAACTACTTCCTGGGCCTGATCGACGAGGCGCGAGTGTACGACCTCGCCCTCACCGAGGTTCAGATCAAGGGGCTCACCAACGGCATCGCGCCCACCTGGCCCAAGGCGAGGAATCCCAACCCGGCCAACGGAACCGTCGGGGTCATGACGCCGTTGTTCCAGTGGGAACCCGGCGACGGCGCCCTGTTCCACGATGTCTACTTCGGCACCACGCCGGAGTTGACCGAGGCGAACCGCGTCGCCACGCGGCTGCCGATGGCCATGTACTGGCACGTGCCCGGCCTGGAGTCGGGCGTGAAGTACTACTGGCGCGTGGACGAAGTGGCGGCGGACCTGACGGTAACTACCGGCGACGTTTGGAGTTTCACCGCAGCGCCGCTCAAGGCTCACACGCCCAGTCCCGCCGATGGGGCTCGGAACGTACCCCTCGATGCCAAGCTTGCCTGGTCGATAGGAAGCGGCGCGATTTCGCACGACGTGTACTTCGGCACCAGCCGTGACGACGTGGCCGCCGGCACCGGCGGGACGGCCAAGGGCAACCGGCCCGGCACGACCTTCGATCCCGGCGCGCTGGCCGGAGACACCACGTACTTCTGGCGCATCGACGAGACCCAGGCCGGCGGCAACAAGGTCACAGGTGACATCTGGAGCTTCCGGACACTGCCCAACCTGCCGATTTCCGACCCGAACCTCGTGGGCTGGTGGAAGCTGGACGAGGAGGCCGGAACCTTCGTGCTGGATTCCTCCGGTTACGCGAACCACGGCACCTTGCGGAGCAGTCCGCAGTGGGTCCCCGGCCATGACGGCGGCGCCCTGCAGTTGGACGGCGTGGATGACTACGCCGAAATCCCGCACCATGCCACCCTGACCGTGACCACGGAAGTGGCGGTGATGGCCTGGATCAATCCGCGGAGCCTGGTCGCGCAGTATCAGGGCGTTGTCGCCAAGGGCAATACCATCCGCTCCTACAGTCTGTACCTGCAAAGCAACGGTACGTTCCACTTCAGCACGACGTCGGCCGGCGCTTATGTGGGCTCCTCGAGCACCGGTACGGTGAAAGCCAACGAGTGGTCACATATCTGTGCCATGGTCGAGGGAGGCTCGCATTACTACTTCATCAACGGCGAGCCCGCCGGCACCGGTGGCAGCGGCATCAACCTGCCCGGCGCCTCCGACACGTGGACCGTGCGCATCGGCAATACCCAGGAAGGCGGACGTTGCTTCAGCGGAACCATCGACGATGCCCGCGTGTACAAGGCCGCCCTGACCCTGGCAGAACTCAAGGAGGCCATGCAGGGCGATCCCTCCCGGGCCCGGGATCCGCAGCCGCCCCACCAGGCGGTCGTGGACATTGTCCATGCCGAGGCCCTGGGCTGGACGGCCGGCAAGACAGCCGCCAAGCACGATGTCTACTTCGGCGCGGACAAAGCCGCGGTCGAGACGGCGGACACGACATCCCCCGTCTACAAGGGCCGGCAGACGGAGACCAGCTTCGCCCTGGCGGGCCTGGTCCAATTTGGCGGCGGCGTCTACTTCTGGCGGATCGATGAGGTCGAAGCGGACGGCGTGACCGTCCACAAGGGCGCGGTCTGGACGTTCACCGTTCCCGCCGCTCTGATCGTCGACGACATGGAGAGCTACACCGACGACGAAGGCAATCGCATCTATGAAATTTGGACTGACGGCTGGACCAACAAGACCGGCTCGATCGTGGGCAATCTCGTCGCACCCTTCGCGGAACGCACCATCGTCCATGGCGGCAAGCAGTCGATGCCCATGGACTACAACAACACCAAGACCCCGTTCTACAGCGAAGCCGAGTTGGCGTTCGCGCCGGTGCAGAACTGGACCAACCACGGCGTCACGGACCTGAGCCTGTGGTTCCGCGGCAACCCTCTGCGTTTCGTGGATAAGGGCGATGGCGCGTTCACGGTCGGCGCTTCCGGCCACGACATCTGGGACAATGCCGACGACTTCCGCCTGGTCTACAAGCGGCTGGCCGGCAACGGCTCGATCACGGTCAAGGTCGAAAGCCTGGTCAATACCAACGCCTGGGCCAAGGCCGGCGTCATGATCCGCGAGAACCTCACGGCCGGTTCGATGATGGCCTACATGATCGTCAGTTGGAGCAGCGGCGTCTCGTTCGGCTGGCGGCAGGTCGCCGATGGAGCGTGCGGCAGCGCCACGCAGGCGAACGTCGCCGCACCGCAGTGGGTGAAGCTGACCCGCACGGGCAACGCTTTCACCGCCCAATACTCCGCCGACGGCAAGACCTGGATCGACATCAAGGACGCCGCCGGCAAGGCCGTCTCGACGACGATCCTGATGGGCGCCAACGTCTACATCGGTCTGTGCACGACCAGCCACAACGCGGCCGCCACGACCACCGCCCAGTACAGCGGTGCCGCGACCACGGGCGGTGTCACCGGCGCCTGGCAGGAAACCTGGATCGGCGACGATCCGGATCGCGCCAACGGCACGGCCGGTCTGTACGTGGCGGTCGAGGACAGTGCCGGCAAGGTGGCGGTGGCGACTCATCCCGATCCGGCGGCCGTGAACGTAACCGCCTGGACCGAGTGGAAGGTCCCACTGAGCAGCCTGACCGGCGTGAACCTGACCCGAATCAAAACGCTGTATGTCGGCGTGGGCGACCGGAAGAATCCAGTCCCGGACGGCTCGGGCCGCATCTACATCGACGATATCCGGCTGACCAAACCGTGAGGGTCGATGATTTTTGATTGATGATTTGCCGTGCATACGGCGACAGCAGATCCTAGATCCTGCGAACGATTCGACGTGAAGGAGGAATGTAATGAAATGGTGGAATGGTGTGTTGGTACCGATCGTGGTGCTGGCCCTGATGCAGGGCAACGCGGCCTATGGGGCTTTTGATCCGCTCCAGGACCCCGCGTTGATCGGGTGGTGGAAGTGCGATGAGGGCCAGGGCAACGTCGTTGCCGACGCCTCGGCGGCTCATCACGACGGGACGTTCGTGGATGGCAACCCCGCGTGGGTCCCCGGCGCCGTGGGCAATGCGATCGACTTGATCGATCCCACGCTGGTCGAAGTGCCTCCCATGGGACTGACGCTGACGGAGGCCACGATAATCGGCTGGGTCCTGCCCCACGGCCCCCAGGTGCGGTGGGCCTCCATCATCATGCACCGCGGCCCCGGCCCGGCCCACGGGTTCAACCTGACGGAAACGCGGCAACTGGCCTACCACTGGAATGGCCTGGCCACCACGTATAACTTCCGCGGCAATGCGTACTATGTCAACGATGAATGGACGCACTGCGCGTTGACGATCGAGCCCACCAAGGCGACGTTCTACGTCAATGGCGTGGAGGCCGCCGTCAATGCCATCGCGCACACCGCGGCGACCTGGGACGGTCGGGTGTGGTTCGGCGGCGACCGCACCTACACCGGCACGCGCCACATCAAAGGCGCCCTGGACGAGATCCTGTTCTTCCGGCGGGCCCTGACGGCGGCGGAGATCAAATCCCTGGTCCCGCCCAAGCTCAAGGCGACCAAGCCCAGCCCGGCCGACGGCGCCACCAATATCACGATGCCGCTGCTGCAATGGACGGCCGGCGAGATGGCGGTCTTCCACAACGTCTATCTCGGCACGACCCCGCAGTTGACGGAAGCCCATCTCGTGGGCAAGAGCCAGCCGTTCGCCATGCTGTACTACCTGCAGGGCTTTGCCCCGGGCACCACCTACTACTGGCGGGTGGATGAGATCACCGCGGCCGGCGTCGTCACGACCGGCGATGTCTGGCGCTTCACGACCGCCGCAGTCACGGCCACGCAGCCGGTGCCGCCGGATGGCGCCGCGTATGTCACGACCAGCGCGACCCTGTCGTGGACCGCGGGGCAGAACGCCGTGATGCACGATGTCTACGTCGGCGCCAATCGCGCCGACGTCGAGAGCGGCGCGGCCGGCGCGTTCAAGGGCAAACAGGCCACCACCAGTCTGCAACTGGATGGACTGGCCCGTGGCACGACGTATTACTGGCGGGTGGACGAGGTGGCGGTGAACGGCAGCAAGGTCGCGGGCCCGGTTTGGAGCTTCACGACGCGACCGGTCATCGCCAAGCCCGATCCGGACTTCGTCGGCTGGTGGAAACTGGAGAATGAAGGCTCCGGCGCCGCCATCGACTACTCCGGCAACGACCGCGATGGCATCCTGATGGGCGGTCCGCAGTGGGTGGACGGGTACCTGGGCGGCGCCCTCAAGGTCGACGGCGTCGATGATTACGTCGAAACCAACTATGCCCAGGATCTGGCGAAGTGGACGGTCTGCACCTGGGTGATGAGCCCGGCGGCACCGGCCGCCACCGCGGCGACCGGTCCGGTCCATCGCGAGAAGAATTTCCAGATCAACTGGAACCACGGTACCGCCGCGGACCGCGGCGCCGCCGGTCTGCGCGTTGGCGGAACCTGGTCGTTCGCCAGTTTCGGAACCCTGTCCGCAAACACCTGGTATCACCTGGCCGCGAGCTTCGATGGCACAACGCTCAAGGCGTACACCAACGGGGTGTTGATCACCACGACGCCGGTGTCGGGCGTACCCGATGCCGAAGTCGGCACGCTGAAGTTCGGACGCCATTCAACCACCGCGACAAATTTCTTCGCCGGCACGATCGACGATGTCCGGGTTTACGGGCGGGCCCTGACCGACGAGGAGATCAAGAAGGCGATGCAGGGCGACCCGCTCCTGGCCTCGAATCCGCAACCCGCGCACGGCGTCAGCGTCGATATCCAGAACGTGGCCGACCTGGCCTGGACGGCGGGCGAAGGAGCGGCCCAGCACGATGTCTATTTCGGCAAGGACCTGGCGGCGGTGAAAGCGGCCAGCCCGACTTCGCCCGAATACAAAGGCCGGCAGGCCGGCACGAGTTTCTCCCTGGCCGGACTGGTCGAGATCGGCGGCGGCTCCTACTTCTGGCGGATCGATGAAGTTGCGGCCGACGGCACCATCCATAAGGGCAGTGTCTGGACGTTTACGATTCCCGGCTACCTGATCGTGGATGAGTTCGAGAGCTATACCGATGATGAGGGCAACCGCATCTACGAGACCTGGGAGGACGGCTGGGTCAACGGGACCGGCTCGGTGGTCGGCAACCTCCAGGCCCCCTTTGCCGAGCGGACGGTCATCCACGGCGGCAAGCAGGCCATGCCCATGGACTACAACAACGCCAAGACGCCCTTCTACAGCGAAGCGTCCCAGACCTTCGCGCCGGTGCGGAACTGGACCGACTATGGCGTGACCGACCTGAGCCTCTGGTTCCGCGGTAACCCGGTCCGCTTCGTGGACAAGGGCAACGGCGCCTTTACCGTCGGCGCTTCCGGCCATGACATCTGGGACAACGCCGACGACTTCCGCTTCGTCTGGAAGCGGTTGGCCGGCGATGGCTCGATCGTGGTCAAGGTCGAGAGCATCGGGAACACCAACGGCTGGGCCAAGGCCGGCGTGATGATCCGCGAAAACCTGACCGCCGGCTCGACCATGGCGTACATGATCCAGAGCGTCGCCAGCGGCGTCTCGTTCGGTTGGCGGCAGATCGCCGACGGCACCTGCGGCAGCTCTACCCAGGCAGGCATTATGGCACCGCAGTGGGTGAAGCTGACCCGCAAGGGCAATGCCTTCACCGCGCAGTACTCCGCCGACGACAAGACCTGGACCGACGTCAAGGACGCCACCAGCGGCCAACCCGTCTCCACCACGATCCTGATGGGAGCCAGTATCTACATCGGTCTGTGCACGACCAGCCACAACGCGACCGCCACGACGACGGCACAATACTCCGGTGCCGCGACCACCGGCGGTGTCACCGGCGCCTGGCAGGAGACCTGGATCGGCGATGATCGGGACCTCACCAATGGAGCCGCCAGCCTGTACCTGGTCGTCGAGGACAGCGCCGGCGAGAGCGTCGTGGTGACTCATCCCGATCCGGCGGCGGTGAACGTGGCCGCCTGGACCGAGTGGAAGGTCCCGCTGAGCAGCCTGACCGGGGTGAACCTCGCCCGGGTCAAGATGCTGTACCTCGGCGTGGGCGACCGGAAGAACCCCGTCCCGGACGGCACCGGCCGCATATACATCGACGACATCCGCGTCGGCAAGTAACGACTTACGATGGACGATTCGCGATGCCTCGCCCGAAGCGGCGCCGGCCCGCGCAGACAGCCAATCGCAAGTCCGGAATCGAATCCGAGGCCCGCGTCCCCGTGACGCGGGCCTCGGCCTTTTTCCGGAGCCGGCCCGTCCCCCCCCCGCCGCGTGGGCGGGGACATTCTACTTTTTCAGTCAGCCCTGACAACAGGAGGGATGAAAAAGTAGAATGTCCCCTTTTCCCCAACCCGGCCATGGCCTTGGGCTTCTTGGCATGCGGGCCTTGGTGTCGGCCCGGGTGCGCAGCGTCCTCGCGATTCATACGGATCGCGCCTGAGAATCTCGTAACGTGGGTGGCAGCGGCAAGCTGCGCTTGCCGCTGCCACCCGGAATCCGGCTCAGGTGCGCGAGGAACTCAGTCGTAATCGGTATCAGGCCAGAGCGAGGGCCAGGCGTCGGTGAGCACCCACCGTAGACTTGAAGCGCCGCCGATTCTCTGGCAGAATGGTCCCAGCGACGGAACACAACGCCGGGGAGTCGGCATGAGTGATGTCACGCGCATCTTGAATGCGATGGAACAGGGGAATGCGAGGGTCACGGACGAGCTCTTGCCCTTGGTCTACGAAGAGCTGCGTGTTCTCGCCGCCCAGAAACTCTCGCACGAGCCTCCCGGGCAGACACTCCAGGCAACGGCCCTCGTGCATGAAGCCTATTTGCGCTTGGTGGGTTCGCAAGACCGGAGCTGGAAGAGCCGGGCCTACTTCTTCGGGGCGGCCGCCGAGGCCATGCGGCGAATTCTGGTGGAGCATGCCCGGCGCAAGCAGCGGCCGAAGCATGGGCGGGATTTCCAGAGAGTGGAGCTCAACGACGAGCACCTGTTGGTTGAGATGCCCTGCTCAAATGGCATGATGAAGCGGGCGACTTCCTGGAGACCCCGGCTCTGGGTCCAAGCCTGGCCGGTGAGGCTCCTGCCGTGGCCGAAGTTCCCGGCGCCATCATCGGGCGGTACAAGCTCCTGGAGAAGATCGGCGAAGGCGGCATGGCGGTGGTCTATATGGCTGAGCAGGAGCAGCCCATCCGCCGCAAGGTGGCTCTCAAGATCATCAAATTGGGTATGGACACCCGCCAGGTCATCGCCCGTTTCGAAGCCGAGCGTCAGGCTTTGGCCCTGATGGATCACCCCAGTATCGCCAAGGTTCTCGATGCCGGAGCCACCGAGACGGGAAGACCTTACTTCGTCATGGAACTGGTCCAGGGGATCTCCATCACCGAGTACTGCGAGAAGAATAGCCTGAGCACCAAGGACCGATTGACGCTGTTTCTCCAGGTCTGCCATGCCGTGCAGCACGCGCACCAGAAGGGCATCATCCACCGGGATCTCAAGCCCTCCAATGTCATGGTTACGCACCACGATGGCAAGCCTGTGCCCAAGGTCATCGACTTCGGCATCGCCAAGGCGACCAACCAGAAGCTGACGGAAAAGACGCTCTTTACCCGCTATGCCCACCTGATCGGCACTCCCGCCTACATGAGTCCGGAGCAGGCGGAATTGAGCGATCTGGACATCGACACCCGCTCGGATATCTACTCGTTGGGCGTTTTGCTCTATGAACTGCTGACCGGGACCACGCCCTTCAGTGAAGAAGAACTGCGCCAAGCCGGTTACCTCGAGATGCAGCGGGTGATCCGGGAACAAGAGCCGGTGAAGCCCTCCACCCGGATCAAGACCGCTCTTCGTGGGGCGAGCGTCCCCGCTCGCCCAAAGACGTTGTGCGGGGACGCACGACCTACGAAGACGTTCACGGGCGGGACGCCCGTGCTCCGGGAGGTCCGGGGCGATCTGGACTGGATTGTGATGAAGTCCCTGGAGAAAGATCGTGTCCGGCGGTACGAGACGGCCAGCAGTCTGGCCGAAGACATCCGCCGGCATCTGGAACATGAGCCGGTCCTGGCCCGGGGCCCCGGCGCCGCGTACCGCCTGCATAAGTTCCTCCGCCGCCACCGGGTCCAAACCCTCATCGGGCTGACGGCGGCCATCCTGATGGCCATTGCCGCCGTTGTCCTTCTCCAATGGAGCCGGGACCGCCAGCGGCTGGCCGAGGCGGCAGGCATCCAGCATCAGGTCCAAGCCTTGCAGGACAGGGAAATCCTGTCCCAAGCCCGTAAACAGTATGCCCAAGGGCAGCGTGAAACCGCCCTCAAGACCATCCAACGCATCTTCGCCAGCCCGCACGCGGGAGGCGAAGCGCGGTTCCTCGGCGCCGGCATCCTCGCCGAGGACGGCCGAGCCAAGGAGGCGATGGCCCTGCTGGATGAACTGGTGGGTGAACGCGCGGAGATCGCCGGAGCGGCCCATGCGCTACTGGCCCGCGTCCTCTGGGAGAGTCAATCGGCGAAGGGCGAGAAGTCGCAAGAGATCGAGGAACACCGTCGCCAAGCCGAGGCCCTGCTGCCGGAGACCGCGGAGGCCTATTTCCTGCGGGCCATGACCGCCGTGACCATCAAAGAGCAGCTTGCCTTTCTCGACCAGGCCCTGCAACTGGCTTCTCGTGATCCCGACCCGTTGAACCCGATCAACTATGAATCCCACCGGCTGCGGGCGTTCCTCTATTACGCGTCGCGGAAATACGAGAGGGCCGAGCGTGACGCGTTTGCCATGACCATTCTGCGGCCGCGCGACCCACTGGGGTACTCCCTGCGGGCACTGGCTCTGCGCGAATCAGGCCAGTACCAAGAGGCGATAGCGGCGTATGACGGCGCACTGACACTGGTACAGAAGGACGACCCGCAGTATTTCGACCTGACTGCCCAGCGTGTGGAGACCCTGCTACGGATGGGGAGCCATCGACCGGCCCTCGCGGCCGCGCAGGAGGCGCTGCGGTTCTGGCCCGATCGCCCGATCTTTGAGTATGACCTTTTCGCGGCCCACACCGCCCTCGGTGACTACGAGGCGGCCGCGGCCCTCTTTGCGCGGATCACCAGTCCCGGCCCGGAAGCGCGGCGCCCCTTCGAGAACTGGTGCGCGAAGTACATCTTCGACAGCCTCCAGGCGGGGCGCCCCTGGCATCCGGCGGACCGCACGCCCGGGGGCGCGGCCTTCCTGCCGCTGGTGGAGGCCGAGGAAACCTACCAGCATCTGGCGGCCAAGGCCAAGCGCGTGATCGCCGATGGCTTTGCGGCGCGCTGGTCGGCGGATGGGAAGAAGTTGGCTCTTAGCATGGGATTCCCGGGCAACAACGGCGTGGCGGTGTACGATCCTGCCACGGGCGAGACGGAGTTGCTCCTGGTCCCCGGCAGGGCTCCAGCCTGGTCACCCGATGGGCGGTATATCGCCTTTGGCCGCGACTGCCAGGCCCTGCGGGTCCCGGAATTCGCCACCGCCGAGCGCCAGTCGAAGCCGCGTCCGCAGGTGGAGGAAGAGGTCTGGGTCATGAAGGCGGATGGGACCGGGCCCCGCCGTCTGGCGCGGGGCGGCTCGCCCTCCTGGAGCCAGGATTCCCAGGGCGTCTACTATCACTCCCGTGGGGACAATGCCCTCTATTCGATCGCCGTCGAAGGCCCGGACGCCACTGGCAAACGAATCATGGCGTGCTCCAATCCCTGGCCCTCGGTGTCGCCGGACGGCCAACGGGTGGCCTATCTGGAGACCGGTCTGCTCAAGGTGCAGGACTTGGCTTCTGGGACGCTCGTGGCCCAGTGGCCGGCACCGCCCGGCACCTGGGGCGGGGCGGCCTGGTCGCCTGCCGGTCGTGAACTGTGTATGGGGGCCAATGCCGGCGCCGAGAACCGGATGGGGCTGTGGGTCTACCGCCTCGGCGCCAGCGAACCGCTTAAGATCCTGGACAGTCACATCGCGGCCGCTGCCTGGGCCCCGGACGGGACAAAGCTTGTCTTTCATTTGGAGGCGCCGTACTTCGAGATCTGGACCGCCGACTTGGACCCGAAAGTCTCGACCATTGAGACCCTGGGTCCCGCACAGACGATCAACGAACACTTCCGCGACATGGTGACCCTGTACACCCGGCGGATCAAAGCTGATCCGCTGGATGCCTCCGCTTACGCCAAGCGCGCCGGGTACTACGATGCCTTGCACAACCGAGCAGAAGTCAACGCCGACATGCGGCGCTGGTCCGCCCTAGCCAACCACGGCATATCGGTGGGTTGGAGGTTCGGCCGGGCAAGGACCCTCATGCGCAGCATCGCCGGCCCATTGGGTTATCAACTCGTGGTCTTCCTGGAAAGACAGGAAGACGGGATGGAACAACTACGTATTGCCTGCGGGCAGAAGGGAAGGTGTGAGATGAGAGTGTTTGAAATTCCGATGTTGGCCATATCCCTGTTAGGGCTGAGTCTGCTTTCAGGCCTGGACACGCCGGTCGCACACGCCGATTTCGCCTTCGGGGAACTGGTGGAGGTTCATACGGCCTTGCCGTTCCTCACCGGGGAAACCTTTGTGAGCTGCTTCTCCTCGGACGACCGGGAGATGTTCCTCATGTCGGACCGCGGCGGGGGACAGGGCGGCTTCGATCTCTGGGTGTCCAAACGGGCTTCAGCCGATGCCGACTGGGGCCCGCCCGCGAATCTCGGACCTGTCGTCAACAGTGCGAAGGGGGACTACATCCCATCGCTCTCCGCCGACGGTCTTGAGCTGTATTTCGCCTCCGACCGGTCCGGCAACAATGATATCTATTTGGCCAGACGTGCGACCCCAACCAGCCCGTGGGGTCCACCGACCAGTCTCGGCCCCAACGTGAACAGCACGGCGCTCGAGTATGCTCCTTCGGTGTCGTCGGATGGCTTGGAGCTCTACTTCCAGTCGGGACGCCCCGGTGGATATGGCCGCTGGGATTTGTACGTCAGCAAGCGTGCGACCCGGAACGATCCCTGGGGCAATCCGGTCAATCTCGGCGCCGCGGTGAATAGTCCGGCCGATGAGGCGGGTACCTGGTTCTCGCCGGACGGGCTGGTCCTCATCTTCCAGGACGGCGCTACTCCTCGGCCCGGCGGCTATGGCAGCGGGGACCTGTGGATGACGAGGCGGGCCAGCCGCTCGGCTCCCTGGGAGCCGGCGGTGAATCTGGGACCCGTTGTCAACGGACCGACCAGGGATTGCCTGGCTTGCTTCGCTGCCGATGGCTCCGCCCTGTACTTCGTGAACGACATCGGCTACTGGAAGGCCCCGATCCTCCCCATCCTGGACTTCAATAGCGACGGCAAGGTCGATGCGAAAGACCTTCTGTTGATGACACAACACTGGGGCGAGAACGATCCCCGCTATGATGTCGGCCCCTTTGCCTGGGGCGACGGCATCGTGGACGCGCAGGACTGGGTGGTCCTCGTAGAGGCCATCGGGGGATCCGGCTTCGGTCTCGATCCCAAACCGTATGCGGCAGAGGTCCCGCGCGACGTGGTCCTGACCTGGACGCCGGTTCCGTTTTCCCCAAGCTATGACGTCTACTTCGGGACCTCCCAGGCGGCGGTCAACAGCGCCAACCGAGCCAATCCCCAAGGAGTCCTGGTCAGCCAAGGACAGACTGCGCCTCTGTACCAGCCCACCGGGTCTCTGGAATACAACGGAGTCTATTACTGGCGTATCGATTTCGTGACGTCCGGTCCGACTCCCACCATCTACCAGGGACCGGTCCTGCGCTTCACGACCGAAGCATTTGCCTATCCGATCCAGAATGTCACCGCCAAGGCCTCGAGCGTGCAAGGCACCATGGGGCCGGACAAGACGGTCGACGGCTCCGGACTCGACCAGAACGACGGCCACTGTGCGGAAGGGAAGGATATGTGGCTCAGCACAGGAGTGTCGCCCCACTGGATTCAGTACCAGTTCGACAAGGTCTATGCCTTGCACGAATTGTGGGTGTGGAACTCGAACTCAGCGGTCGAGCCTTTTATCGGCTTTGGGGCCAAGACCGTCAAGATCGAATACTCCCTTGATGGCACGACGTGGACCGCGCTGGCCAATGTGCCGGAGTTTGCCCGGGCACCCGGTAAGTCCGGCTATGTCCACAACACCACCGTCAGCTTCGGTGGAATCTCAGCCAGGTACGTCAAGCTGACCATCGAGAGAGGCTGGGGCACCACACCCTCCGTCGGCTTGAGCGAGGTGCGATTCTTCTACATCCCGACCGCTTCAGCGCCCAAGCCGTGAAGTTAGGTCTTCATGACCTGGTGCGAAAGAGAGGAGGGCCGGTGGTACCGGAGACCGCCGGCCCTTTCTCGTCATGTCTGCACGTCAAAGCACTGTGTGACAAGCACTTACAAGCCAGAGTCCGGACCGCGGTTCCTGCGGACCGCCCCTGCGGCTGACGTAAGCGGCGGCCCCAGGGACGTGGGCTCCGTCTCCGGGAAAACACCCGTCCGGGAGAAATTCTCGTTGGCACGGGGGCCCCGTCCGTGCTATACTCTATATACCTGTAAGTAGGCCTGTGACTTTTCATTCCGCAGAAACATAGGGCGTAATGGTCCTCGGTCACACGGTGTGTGGCGAGGGCAGGGTTATTTCATGCATCTGGGAAGGAGGATTGTCATGTGTAGAAGACTCGTTTTGTGGTGTTGCTGCGCGATGGTCCTGGGCTGGGTCGGCTCGCAGGCGTTTGGCGCGACGCTCGACCTGCAGATCAAGGACGGCCTGGACGATGCCGAGGAACATCTGGCCGACGGCAGCATGGACATCGACAGCACCGACCTGGAGTTCCCCTATGAGGATAACGGTACTCCTTCCGCGACCGACCCGCAGTTGAACATTTTCCGGTTCAACGTCGCGTTGCCCAAGGGTGCGGTCGTCACCAAGGCATACCTGGAGGTCGAGCAGGACGAGACCAAGGGCAATGACAAGCCGGTCAACGTCATCATCGAAGGCCAGCTCACGCCCGATGCCCCGGCCGTCAAGAACGTGGCCAAGAACCTTTCCGGCCGCGCGCCCTGGACCGTGGCGAAGGTGAAATGGACGGTTCCCATGGGCGGCAAGAACAATGACAAGTTCCAGAGCCCCGACCTGTCGGCGATTCTCACCGAGATTCTCGCCCAGGACGGTTGGGCCAGTGGCAACGCCCTGCTGTTGGCGATCCGTGATGATCCCGACAGCCCGTCGACGGGTCTGCGCTGCGTCGAATCGGTCGAAGGCGAAGCCACCGCTGCGCCGAAGCTGCATATCGAGGCGGTCGTCGCCAAGGCCACGAACCCCGACCCGAAGAACGGTGCCGTGGATGTGACCTCGGCACTGCTGGTGTGGACGGCCGGTGACAATGCGGTGGCCCACAACGTCTACTTCGGCACTACGGCTACGCTCGGGGCGGCCGAGTTGGTTTCCCCCGGCATGCCGGCGCCCATGTATTACCACGTGGCGGGCCTGACGCCGGGCGCGACCTACTACTGGCGGGTCGATGAGATCGCCGTGGATGGCACGATCACGCCGGGCGATGTCTGGAGCTTCAGCGTGATGCCCGTGGCCGCGTCCTCGCCGTCGCCGGCCGACGGCGCTGTCTGGCAAAGAAGTGACACGACGATCAGTTGGAAGGCGGGCGCCGGGGCGGTTTCGCACAAGGTGTACGGCGGCAACGATAAGGCCGCGGTGACGGCCGGCGATGCCGGCACGCTCCTGGCCACCCAGGCGGAAACTTCCTTCGTAGTAGGCAAGCTGGCTCCCCTCACGGTCTTCTACTGGAAGGTCGATGAGGTCGATGCCGCGGGTGCGGTGGTTCCGGGCCCGGTCTGGACCATCAACGTGGCCGGGATGAACACCGGAAGCTGGAAGACCGCCGCGGCGGCCGCTACCCCCGGCTTCCTCGCCACCTATGTCAAGAACGGCACCTATGACATCGGGACCTTCGGCGGCGAAATGACCTATGAATTCGTCGTGCGCAGCAATCCGGATGAGAAGATGACCAGTATGGCCCTGATCGGCCGGATGGACTTCGGCGACACCAAGATGGGGCTCAAGTACGAGCAGTGGAACAACACCAAGCACTACGGTGCCACCGCCTTCGGCGTGAAGGATTATGATTACGGCGTCGCCAACGCCCCGGGCGAGTATACGCATCTGATCTTTGTGGCCAGCACCGCCGGCAAGAAGACCGATCTCTACGTCAATGGCGTTCTCAAAGGCAGTGTCCCGGTCGCGGTCATCCTGTCGGGCCAGGTCGGCATCGGCCGCGCCATCCGGCAGAACGGCACGTTCGTCGACGACTTCGACGGCAAGATCTTGGGCGTGGCGATCTATGACCGCATCCTGACCGACGCCGAGATCACGGCGAACTCGACCGCCTTCCTCCAGGGCGGACCGGAAGCAGTCAGTCTCACCCTCGTGATCGGCAACGGCGCCGACGATGCCGAAGAGCACCTCGCCGCCAATATGGACGTCGGCAGCAGCGACCTGGAAATACCCTATGAAGACGCCGGGACGCCCAGTTCCACGGACGAGCAGCTCACGTGCCTGCGGTACCTCGTCCCGCTGGCCAAGGGTGCCCAGATCACGAAGGCTTCCGTGGAGTTCACCTGCGATGAGACCAAAGACGGTTCCAAGCCGGTGAACCTCATTATCGAAGGCCAACTGGCGCTCAACCCGCCGGCCTTCACCACCGATGCCAAGAATCTGACCGGTCGTGCCCCGTGGACCAAAGCTCAGGTCCCGTGGGCCGTGGAGAATTGGACGGCGGTTGGCCAGAAGTCCACGACCGCGGACATCGCCGCCATCATCCAGGAATTGGTCAACCAGGACGGCTGGGCCAGCGGCAACGCCATGGTGTTGGCGTTCCGCGACGACAAGGCCAACCCCTCGACCGGCCAGCGCTGCGCTGACGCTTACGAGGATGGGCCGGCCCTGGCGCCCGTACTCCACATCGAGGCCCTCCTGCCTTGGGCTCCGTAAGATCTGGCGTGGGACGGTGGTAGCGCGATGACGGCTGTATCCGTCGAAAGATACGAAGGCAGGACCCGGGTGATCTGCTCATCCGGGTCCTGCCTATGCTTCACAGGGTGAGAGCAGTATTCCTGGACCTGTCCGGGCAAGACCACAGTTCCCCGGGAATTCCGGTTGGCATTCATGCTCCTTGTATGTTACACTTTACAGACCTGTAGGTTTTCATTTCCGACAACACGGTTGGTGACCCGTCACGTCACAGGGTGTGTGGCCCGAAAGCGGTCATCCAGTGCATCTTTGAAGGAGGATTGTCATGTGTAGAAGACTCGTTTTGTGGTGTTGCCTCGCGGCGACGCTGGGCTTCGTCGGCTCCCAGGCGTTCGGTGCGACGCTCGACCTGCGGATTACCAACGGTGCGAACGATGCCGAGGAACATCTGGCCGACGGCAGTATGGACGTCACCAGCACCGACCTGGAGTTCCCCTACGAGGATAATGGGAACCCCTCCGCGACCGATCTGCAGTTGAATGTCCTGCGGTTCAATGTCGCGCTGCCCAAGGGCGCGGTGGTCACCAAGGCGTACCTGGAACTCGAGCAGGACGAGACCAAGGGCAACGACAAGCCGGTTAACGTCATCATCGACGGCCAGCTCACGCTCAACGCACCGGCGATCACCAGCGCAGCCCGGAACCTTTCGAGCCGGACTCCCTGGACGGCGGCAAATGTGAAGTGGACCGTTCCCACGGGCATGAAGAATGACCAGAAGTTCCAGAGCCCTGACATTACGGCCATCCTCACGGAGATCATCAACCAGGACGGCTGGGTAAGCGGTAACGCCCTGCTCTTAGCCATCCGGGACGACCCCGAGAACCCATCGAAGGGTCTGCGCTGCGTGGAGTCGGTCGAAGGCGAAGCCACCGCCGCCCCGCTGCTGCACATCGAAGCGGTCGTGGCCAAAGCCACGAACCCGGACCCGAAGAATGGTGCGACCGAAGTGACCTCGCCGCTGTTCCAGTGGACGGCCGGCGACACCGCCGTCACGCACAAGATCTACATGGGCACCAGCCCGACGATCACCGAAGCGGATCTGGTTTCCCCCGGCATGCCGGCGCCGATGTATTTCCACGTCGCGGGCCTGACGCCGGGCGCGACCTACTATTGGCGCGTCGATGAAGTCGCCCTCGATGGCACCGTCACGGTGGGCGATGTCTGGAGCTTCAGCGTGATGCCCCTGACCGCCCACTTCCCGACCCCGGCCGATGGGGCCACCAATATCGCGACCGCGGGCCAGTTGAAGTGGTCCGCCGGGCAGGACGCGATCGCGCACATGGTCTACCTGAGCAGCGATAAGGCCGCTGTCACCTCCGGCGCCGTCAGCGTTCAAGTGGCCGCGGGCACCGATCTGACCTACAACTTCACCGGCCTGCAGCCGTTCACCACCTATTACTGGCGCGTGGACGAGGTCACCAGCATGGGCCAGACCGTGGCCGGCCCGGTTTGGAGCTTCAGCACCGTCAGCTACCTGTCCCTGGCAGACGCCGCGGTCACGCTGAACTACAACAACAGCGCTGCGCCGTTCTTCACGGAGACGGTGCTGACGGGCGCCACGGACTGGACCGCGTACGGGCTCTCGGATCTGATCGTGCAGTTCACGGGTCGCGCCGGCCCCTCCGGCGGCCTGACCTATGACGCGTCGAATCAGACCTACACCCTGACCGGCTCCGGCACGGATATCTGGAACAACAGCGATCAATTCCACTATGCGTATAAGACCCTCAGCGGCGACGGCACGATGGTCGCCCGGGTCACCACCATCGGAGCCGGCGCCAACACGTGGGCCAAGGGCGGTGTCATGATCCGCCAGAGCCTCGCGGCCGGCTCGACCCATGCCTACATGCCTCTCACCGCCAACAGCGATGGGACGGCCGGCAACGGCGCCAGCTTCCAGCGGCGGCTCGCGGCCGACGGAGCCTCGTCGAACAGCGATTCCGGCGTGAAGATCGTGCCCCCGTACTGGGTGAAGATCGAGCGCAAGGGCGCGGACTTCTCCGGCTTCGTTTCCCCGGACGGCCAGACGTGGACCCAGATCGGCACGGCACAGACGATTGCCATGGCGGACCCGGTCCTGATCGGCCTGGCGGTGACCTCGCATGATGCGGCCACGCAGCGGACCTTCACGTTCGACGGCGTCGCCACCACGGGCAACGTCGCGCCGGACGGCCCCTTCTCGGCCTGGGACGACATCGGCCTGGCCAGCAACGATCCGCAGCCGATCTTTGCGGCGGTGGAGGATGCGGCGGGCAAACAGGCCGTCGTCGCCTTCGGCGATCCGGCCGCCACGCAGATTGCCCAACCCTGGACCTGGAAGATCCCGCTCAGCGCCTTCGCCGGCGTGGACCTCAAGACCGTCGCCAAGCTGCATCTCGGCGTGGGTGATCTCCTGAACCCGGTCGCGGGCGGCAGCGGCGTCGTGACGTTCAACAGCGTCCGCGTGGTCCGGCCGGTCGTTCTGGCCAAAGGCGCCGATGTGACTGCTCCGGACGACAACGTCCTGGGTGTTCCCAACAACAAGAACTGGCCGGCGGCGGAGCCCCCCTGGCTGGCGATCGACGACAAGACCGGCACCAAGTTCCTGCACTTCAACGGCAAGACGGAGCCCGTCGGGTTCCAGGTGCAGGTCCTGGCCGGGCCGACCATCGTCACCGGGCTGAGCCTTACGACCGCCAACGACGCGGTCGAGCGCGACCCGGTTGCCTTCGAGCTGTCCGGCTCGAACGACGGCTTTGCGGGCCCCTGGACGCTGATCGCCAAGGGCGACATCGCGGACTTCGCCGGCGCGACGGCCTGGGAGCGCTTCACGAAGAATACGACGCCGATCACGTTCCCGAACAAGGTTGCGTACAAGTTCTACCAGGTGCTGTTCACCGCGGTCCGCGACCCGGCGGCGGCCAACAGCATGCAGATCGGCGAAGTCGAGCTGCTCAACGGCGGCCCGAACGTCATCTGGGTGTCCGATGCCTATGACGACAAGAAAGACGGCGTCCGCGATGACGAGGCCTGGGTGGGCTTCCTGGCCTCTCAGGGCTTCAATGTCGACTACCGGATGGGCGCGGCGCTCGGCAACGGGTACTGGCGCGTGCTGGACCAGGCCAAGATCGACGCGTTGAATGCCGCCGACCTGATCATCTTCAGCCGCAACCTCAACAGCGGCGACTACAACAACAGCAATGAGCGGAATCAGTGGAACGGCATCAAGGCCCCGCTGCTCTCGCTGGCCATGCACCAGCTCCGGAGCAGCCATTGGAAGTGGTTCAATACCACGACCATCAACGCGACGGTTCCGGTGATGAAACCGGTCGACGTGGCGAATGCCGCGTTTACCGGGGTGACGCTCGACGCGAACGGTCAGATCCAGGCCCTCGCCGCCGGCATGAGTTCCTCGTTCCCGGGCGTTAAGGATGCCGGCAACGGCACCGTGATCGCCACCCGGGCCGACACCGGCGACGTGTGGATCGCCTCGTGGGCGGCAGGCACCGAGTTCTACGCGGGCTCGGGGCAGATCCCCGCAGGGCCCCGCGTGTTCTTTGCCGGCGCCACCCAGGAGACGGTACCGACGATCGGCCGCGGTGAGCTCAACCTCACCGACAGCGGCCAGGCCGTGTTCCTCAATGTCGTGGACACGCTGCTGCCGTAAATCGTCGGCTACGATTCCCTGGTAGATTCCGGGGAATTGCGACTGCCAAAGGGCCGTGGGCGCTGCTCACGGCCCTTTCCTTGTAAGGCGGCATTTGCGTGTCATCATCACAAAAAGGTCTCCGTCCCAGACCTAAATAACGGATTCGGGGTAGGCGCAGGCCCGGCCGATGTGCTAAAGTATAGGCAGGCTCGTGTCAGCCGCCTATCGGACCTGTACCTTCTTACGCCGCACCCTGTGGCCGGTTGATGCCGCGGTCGTGCCAGATCAACAACGGGAGGATGGAAGCGCCCACGTGGCTTGGGCCAAGCATTTCTCGACATGCACAGCGACTCGTCCGCGCCGCCATCTTCGGTTGACGCGCGCTGGTCACTGATGAGTAGAAGAAAGTGGATCGGCGCCGCGCCGGGACATGATTCATCACTGCATCATTGAAGGAGGACTTTCATGGGTAAGAAGCTCGTTTCTCTGTTGTGTGTGGGACTGGGGCTGGTCGTGCTGACCGCACCGACGGCACAGTGTATGAACGTCGACGTCCGCATCGCCAGCGGCAATGACGATGCCGAAGAACACTTGGCCGCCGGCGACATGGATATCGGCAGCACGGACCTGGAGTTGCCCTATGAGGACGACGGCACTCCCAGTGCCACAGATGATCAACTGACGGGCCTGCGCTTCACGGTGCCGGTACCCAAGGGCGCCCAGATCCTCAAGGCGTACCTGGAATTCGAGATGGATGAGACCAAGGGCAACACCAAGCCTGTGAACTTGGTCATTGAGGGACAGCTAACCGCAAACGCACGGGCGATCACCGCCGCCACCGGCGACCTCACCGGTCGGACCCCGTGGACTGATGCGCAGGTGAAGTGGACCGTCCCAACCGGGTTAGCGGTGGATGCGAAGTTCCGCAGCCCGGACATCTCCGCCATCATCAAAGAGATCATCAGCCAGAACGGCTGGGTCGCCGGCAATGCCCTTATGATTGCCGTCCGCGACGACAAGAGCGCTCCGTCCACGGGCCTGCGGTGCGTGGAAGCCTACGACGGTGAGCCGACGGCGGCGCCGTTGCTGCATCTCGAGGTCTTCAATCCCACGGCGCACACGCCGAACCCAGCCGATGGCACCCTGGGCGTCTTCATGCCCCTGTTCACGTGGATGGCCGGGGACGGCGCGATGTTCCACAGCGTCTATCTGGGCAAGACGCCGGAGTTGACGGAGGCCGACTGCGTTGCGAAGAACCAGTATCCGACCATGTACTATCACGTGCTCGGTCTGGAACCCGGCGTCCAGTACTATTGGCGCGTGGATGAGACCGATGTCACCGGGAAGATCACGACCGGCCCCGTCTGGACCTTCGTCGCGCAGGCCGACACGGCTTACTATCCGACGCCCGCCAACGGCTCGACGGATGTCTCGCCGAGCGCGGCGCTGACCTGGCAGCCCGGCTTGGGCGTCATCAAGCATCACGTGTACTTCGGGAACAGCCTTGACGCCGTCACACAGGGCGCCGCGGGCACCGACAAAGGCGAAACCCCGGATCCGACCTTCAAGCCGACGGCTCTCGAGCCGGTTACGACCTACTACTGGCGGGTGGACGAGATCGGGCTGGGCGGCGCCGTCAAGACCGGTCCCGTCTGGAGCTTCACCACCTACCTGCCGGTGGACGACTTCGAAAGCTACACGGACAATGAAGGCGGCCGCATCTACGAGACGTGGATCGACGGCTGGACCAACAACACCGGCTCGACGGTAGGAAATACGACAGCCCCCTTCGCCGAGCAGACGATCGTCCGCAGCGGCAAGCAGTCCATGCCCATGGACTACAACAACGCGCGGACGCCCTTCTACAGCGAGGCCGAGCGAGAGTTCGCCGCCACGCAGAACTGGACGGTCGGGGGATTGGCCGACCTGAAGCTGGATTTCCGTGGCAGTTCCCGCAATGGCGCCGGGGCCTTGTACGTTGTCGTCGCGGACAGCAGCGGCAAGAGCGTCGTCGTTACTCACGCGGATACCGCCGCCGTCACCGCTCCCGTTTGGACCCCGTGGAAGATCCCGCTCAGCAGCCTTACCGGCGTGAATCTGAGCCGGGTCAAGAAGATCTCCATCGGGGTGGGCAACCGGCAGAACCCCGCCGCGGGGGGAACCGGACGAATCTACATCGATGAGATTCGGGTAACAAAGCCCTGAATAAACATATCTTCTTGCTGCTACTAAGCTTATCGCAAGAAGAAGGAATCGCCGACGGCCCCGGCACCGCGCCGGGGCCGTCTTTTTGCGCTCATTTCGCCTCTCCCCGCCCGCCCGCCGGGGGCGTGCTGCAATAAACTTGGCAGTCCGTGCGTCTTTGTTTTAAGAAATCAGCAAAATACTGAGGGCTTTTTTGGGCAAACAAACAGGGCGTACCGCGAAACTCCTCTAATAAGTTGAAGGAATGCCCTAATAATACGTAGTACCAGTTGACGGCGAGTATGTGATTTGCTAACATGGCGGTTTCATGGCCAAGACAATAAGGACAACTGGAAAGAAGCAGACTCGAAGAAGTTCTTCCAAAGTCGCACCGGTCAAAGCCAGGAAGGCTTTCAGCAACTACAAGGAAGCGCTCGCCTATCTCCTGGATCGAACCGATTACGAGAAGGAAGAGCACGTACGCTACAACGGCTCAACGTTCAGCCTGGAACGGATGGAGAGACTGCTGTCTCTTCTGGGCGATCCCCATACGAAGATCAGCACGGTTCATATTGCCGGCACCAAGGGCAAGGGTTCCACGGCCACCATGCTGGCCAAGATGCTCGAGGCCAACGGTTACACGGTCGGTCTGTACACCTCGCCCCACGTGGTCCATCTCCACGAGCGAATCGTGGTCAACTCGCGGATGATCAGCGAAGCCGAGATGCTGGCGATGATGAATCGGCTGTACGGCCCGATCGAGAAGTTGAGCAAGGACGATCCGCCGACTTTCTTCGAAATCATGACGGCGCTGGCATTTACGTACTTTGCGGACCGCCAGATCGACATCGGCGTCATTGAAACCGGGCTCGGAGGGCGGCTGGACAGCACCAACGTCATCCAGCCCAAGGTGGTGGGCATCACCAGCCTGAGCATCGACCATCGCCGACAGCTCGGCGATACGCTCGATCTGATTGCCAAAGAGAAAGCGGGCGTCTTCAAACGCGGCATCCCGGCTGTCACGGTCCAGCAGGACCCCCTCGCGATGAACGTGTTGCGAGCCCAGGCGCTGGCAATGAAAACCCCCCTGAGCGTTACCGGCAGTGATATCGACTTCTCGTACCGTTTCGAGACCTCGCGGGAGCACGGCCCGCACACCCGGATCTGCCTGTCCACCCCGACCAGCAAGTTCGAGCACCTGCGCGTGCCCTTACACGGCCGGCACCAGGCCATCAATTGCGGCTTGGCTCTGGCTCTGCTCGACAAGCTCAAGGCCGCCGGTTACCAGATCGACAACGAGAAGTCCGCGGAAGGCCTCAGCAGCGTCAGTCTGGCCGGGCGCATGGAGATGATCTGCCAGGACCCTCGCGTGATGATCGACGGCGCCCACAATGCCGCCAGCATCCGCGCCTTGATCCACGCCATCGGGCAGAACATCCCCTACGACTCGATGGTCATGATCTTCGGGTGTAACAACGACAAAGATATCCCCGGCATGCTGGCGGAGCTCCAATACGGCGCCGACAAGGTGATCTTCACCCGCAGCAACTCGGTTAAGGCCATGTCTCCACAGGAGTTAGCAGATACCTACACCGAGCTGTGCGGCAAGATGTGCCAAGTCGCCAACACCCTGGGCGAAGCCCTCCAACTGGCTCGCAGCGCCGTCGGCAGGGAGGACCTGATCTGCATCACCGGCAGCTTCTACCTCATCGGCATGGCCAAAGTCCGCTTCCAGCCCCACTCCGTCCCGGTCGCCTCCTGATCCAACCTCGCCGGCGGTGAGTTTGCGGTCGTTGCTCCCGGACTTGCGGGTAAGCGCCTCGGATGCTCCCGGCCTGAAGAACGAACGCGGCGGCGACACCTGCGTGTCAGCCGGCACCAGTTCTCCCGGATCTTGGCAGCTCGTAGCGCAACTCCGCGAAGGTTGTCCCGAATTGATGTACGGAGACCAGACGCAGTGGTGGGCTCGTGACACGGCGCGGAAACAGTTGCCTGCCTTGCCCCAACGTCACGGAACCGACCTGGACAATGACTTCGTCCAACAGGCCGGCGTCGCAGAACTGCCCGGCGAGGTCCCCGCCGCCAACGATCCAGATGTTTTTCAGACCGGCGGCGGCGCGCATTTGCGCGTGGACCGGTCGAACGTCTCCTCGGACGAGGCGGATATCGGCTCCCCCGAGCAAAGGAAGCACCCGACGGGAGAATACCCAGGTGGGCTGGGAGTACGGCCAGGAGGCGCCCATCTCGGCCGCAACTTGGTCTGCATGCCGGAGCATCCACTCGTAGGTCGCCGAGCCCATGGCCAGCGCCCCGACCTCCGCGATGAACGAGGGGTAGCTTGTGTCGCTGGGGTTTCCCAGCGGGAACAGCCAGTCCGACGAGTCATCTTTTGTCGCAATGAAGCCGTCGAGACTTGTGGCTGTGTAGTATTGAGTCTTCATGGCAGTTTCTCCTTCCCCTGACGCCAAGACGATACCGTGCCGCATCGGTCAAGACAAGAGAGAGACCGGCTCATCCGGCTCTTGCGGGTCTGACCTGCGGCACTTGGTGCAGGGCGGGTTTTATGGTTGACGATCCCCCGATCGGGCCGTTTAATCTCTTTCGCGCGTGCCATCTGTGCACACCTGAGGGCACAGGAGACCTGATTGTGACAAAGGAGCAGGCGATGGCGAAAAATGCCAACTATATCGCGGTGGACCTGGGAGCGGAAAGCGGCCGGGTGATGCTGGGGCGGATCGCCGACGGTCGCTTGACTCTCGAACAGATTCATCGCTTCGGCAACGGCCCTGTGCCGGAGCAAGGCACCCTGCGCTGGGACTTTCAGAAGCTTCTGTCGGAGATTAAAACGGGTATTGGCCAAGCCGCCAAGGCTGCTGACGGCAAGGTCGCCGGGATTGGCGTCGATACCTGGGGTGTCGATTTTGGCTTGCTCGGGGCTGACGGGAAGCTCCTGGAAGCCCCCTACCACTACCGCGACAGCCGGACCAACGGCATGATGGACAAGGCCTTTGCCCTCATGCCCAAGCGGCGCGTCTATGAGAATACCGGCATCCAGTTCATGCAGCTCAATTCGCTGTACCAGGTCCTGGCCATGCGGCTGGGGAATTCTGCCGTGCTGGCGAAGACCGACCGGCTGCTGTTCATGGCCGATCTGATTTCCTATTTCCTGTGCGGCCAGGCCTTCGGGGAGTACACGCTGGCCAGCACCTCCCAGATGATGGACATGAAGACCGGCCAATGGTCTCCGCCGATCTTCGAGGAGTTGGGCCTGCCACTGAAGATCATGCCGAAGGTCACGATGCCGGGGGTCGTGGTCGGCAAGCTGACGAACGATGTGGCCCAGGAGATCGGCTGCGGCAAGATCCCGGTGATTGCGGTCGGCTCGCACGATACCGCGTCGGCAGTCCTGGGCGTCCCCGCGCGCGGCGACCGGTGGGCGTACCTGTCTTCGGGCACGTGGAGCCTCATGGGCGTCGAGCTGCCCCAGGCCATTGTCAACGACAAGACCTTCCAGTACGAGTTCACCAACGAGGGTGGTGTCGAGAACACGATCCGCCTCTTGAAGAATATCATGGGGCTGTGGCTGGTCCAGGAATGCAAGCGCCAGTGGCAGCGGGAGGGCCAGGACCTCGCCTATGGCGAGTTGGCACAAATGGCGGCGCAGGCCAAGCCGTTCTTCGGCTACATCAACTGCGACAACAGCGACTTCCTCGCCCCGGGCGATATGCCGGCACGGATCAACAAGTGCCTGACGGAAACCGGCCAGAAGCCCGCGCAGGACAAAGGCCAAATGGTCCGCCTGGTCCTGGAGAGCCTGGCCCTGAAGTACCGCCGGGTGCTCAACGCGATCGAGGATGTCACCGGCAGCACGATCGACGTCCTGCACATCGTCGGCGGCGGGATTCAGAATGAACTGCTCTGCCAGTTCACCGCCGACGCCACCGGCCGCAAGGTGATCACCGGCCCCACTGAGGCGACCGCCAGCGGCAACATCCTGATGCAGGCCAAGGCCGCCGGACAACTCCGGAGCATAGACGAAGCCCGGGAAGTCGTCCGCAATTCGTTCGAGCTGAAGGAATATCAACCCCAGAACACGGCCCGGTGGGAGAAGCAGTACCACAGATTCGCCGCCGGCGGATGAGAAGCAATCCATGTAGGATGGGCTTCAGCCCATGCTGTCTTACTCGGCACGCGGTTTTCCGCATGGACTGAAGCCCATCCTACACAACCACACATACGCGGAGGATAGGAGATAGCGACCTTGATTGAGCAACTCGAGCAGCAGTTGGACAGCTTCGACGCCGGTGAGCGCCGGCAGGCGTTGGCAATCCTGCTGGAGAAGGTGAAAGCCGGTGAGATCACACTGCCCGAGACCGGGCGCTTCGTGAATCTGCATTGCCACACGTTCTTTTCGTACAACACCTACGGTTACTCGCCGACGAAATTCGCCTGGCTGGCCCGCAAGGCGGGTCTGGCGGTCGTGGGGACGACCGACTTCGACGTACTGGATGCCCTGGACGAATTTCGCGCAGCGTGTCGACTGCTGGGCCTGAGAGGCTGCTGCGGCCTGGAGACGCGGGTCTACGTCCCGGAGTTCGCGACGCGGGTCATCAACTCGCCGGGCGAGCCGGGGATCTCCTATCACATGGGCGTCGGCTTCCCCAGTGCGAAGGTGCCGGCCTCGCAGCGCAAGTTCCTCCAGAGCCTCAAGGAGACCGCCCAGAAGCGCAACCGCGACCTGATGCAGCGGGTCAACCACTACCTCAGTCCCATCGAGCTGGACTACGAGCGGGACGTGCTGACGCTGACGCCCGCGGGCAACGCCACGGAGCGGCACATGTGCCTGGCCTATGCCCACCAGGCCCGAGACCATTTCGGCGCGACCTCGGACGAGCTGGCGGCCTTCTGGTCGCAGAAGCTGGGCACCGACGCGAAGAAGCTCGGCCTGCCCGCAGGGCGCGACCTGCTCAACACGATCCGCGCGAAGACGATGAAACGCGGCGGCGTCGGCTACGTCCAGCCGGACAGCGGCTCATTCCCCCTGATGGCCGATACGAACCACTTCATCCTGGCCGCCGGCGGGATGCCGGTCCACACCTGGCTCGACGGCACCAGCGACGGCGAGCAGGCCATCGAGGAGCTTCTGGACGTGGCAATGAGCACGGGCGCGGTCGCGCTCAATGTCATCCCGGACCGCAACTATACGCCGGGATCGCAGGACCAGAAAGTCAAGAACCTCTACCATGTCGTCGAGGTGGCGCAGAAGCGGCATCTCGTGGTGGTCGAAGGCACCGAGATGAACAGTCCCGGCCAGAAGTTCGTCGACGACTTCACTACCCAGGAGCTGGCCCCTCTGCTGCCG
>JALORE010000488.1 GCA_025459125.1 Planctomycetota bacterium
CATTGAAGAGGCCGAGCGCGAGCAGCAGCTGGGACTTCATGGCGGATGGGGTGATGCGGTGAAGGATCCGGCAGCGGTCACTCTGACGCTCAATGGCTCGATCCTGCTGGTGGCCTGCAGGGTGGCAAGTGCCCGGGGGATTGAACTGAAATGGGCACGGGTCGAAGTCGTCGAGCGGCCCCAGGGGCGTGACCTGTGAGCCACCGGCGATTCCCGGCGCCGTGTAACGGTCAGGTCCTTGCGGTATGGGACAGGGCGGCACCTCGGGCAGTCCCGGGCAGCGACGGGTGACCGTGAAATGGCAGCGACGGCACCGCATTCGATGCAGTCCCGGGCAGCGACGGGTGACCGTGAAATGGCAGCGACGGCACCGCATTCGATGGCATGACCGACGGCGCTTGCGCCTATCGGCTTACGCGGGCCATGGGCGATGCCTCGGCACGGCCACCGCTCGCCGCGCCAGAGCCTTCAGGCCACCTCCTGAAAGCGTCTGAAGTCACTCGCGCCCGCTTCCGAAACATCACCCACGGGGCGCTTTTCCGTCGTTCGCGCCAAGGCCGCGGTGCTACAAGCTGCGGTATGTCCCGCCAGCATCCCGCTCATGTCCTCGTCGATTCGATCGGCGCCCGCGAGCGCTGCGCGGAAGCGACGGAAAGGGGCATGTCGGTGATCACGGCACCGCGCGCCAGCAGGCTCGTCGGCAAGGATTCCGACCTCAACGATGCCGAGGTCGATGCCGGATCGCTCGCCTTCATGGGGCAGGCTCTGGTCCAGACCACCTTGCCCCATAGTGACCCCGGGGTGTTCTGCTTTGAACGGACGAGTGGCGCGGTGTCGCTGTCGATCATCGCCAACCCGCGATTCGGTCTGCCGTTCGGCACCGTCCCCCGACTCCTGCTGGCCTGGATCTGCACGGAAGCCGTGAAGGCCCGATCGCTGATGCTGGGCCTCGGCAGCAGTCAGAACGAGTTCCTGCGGAAAGTCGGGATGCGAACCGATGGCCGGGACTGCCGGCGGCTTCGTGCGCAGTCGCAGAAGCTCTTCTCGTCGATGCTGTCGATCACCTATCAGCGGCATGGACGGTTTGGCCTCAAGAACATGCCCATCGCGGATGTGCCTTCGTTTTCTGGGACCCCCATCGGCCCGATGACCGGATGCTGTGGGAAAGCAGCCTCAGACTCTCGGGGGGGTTCTGTCGCAACGTCACCGAGTCGCCGGTGCCGATCGATAGGCGTGTGCTGCACGCGCTCTCCAGGTCGCCCCTGGCGATGGACATCTATTCCTGGCTGGTCTACCGAATCTTCCTCCTGCGGGTCACCAATCGGCCGAGCGTCCTGGTTCCGTGGCAGTCCCTGAAGCTGCAGTTTGGTGCCGACTACAGCGCCAAGCCGCGCGGTCTGCTGGACTTCAAGCGACAGTTTGTCCTGCGTCTCAAGGATGCCCTCCTGTTCTACCCCGAAGCCGACGTCAGCGCTGGGGACAAGGGACTCCTGGGGGCCGCTTGCCGCTTGCGCATTCGCCACACCGGCGGGGGCCGGCTGTCTTCCCTGTAATCCCCACCGGCCGGGTTCTGGCCCCACGACGGGGCGACGCGATGACGCGTGACCCCTCTTTGGGCCGGCCCACGATCCTGCTCGTCGCACCCCGCCAAACGCTCGCCCGGCCAATCCTCTCCCTGGCAGTGAGGGATAACACCCGCTGACGGCACTCACGCCGATCCAGTCACCGCGTGGTCGACGCAACGCCTGATTCCTGCTGTCCGTGGTGTGGCGGTGGAGATCCGGGCTTGGTCGATCCTCCGCCGTGCCTTGTCGGCGAGCGGGATTCAGGGGCCTCCGGCGCGGGCGCTGATCCGTTCACCGCCTTTGGCTGGAAGGTGCTCAACGACATCACCAACGGCATGATCGCCATGGGTTATCGCCCGAATCTCGTGCAGCTCCGGCGCTACGTCGAAGGCGGCCCCGATGGACTCCTGCAACGCCCTGAAGGCGCACGTCACTCGACACGTCAAGGACTGGGAGAGTCGGGTCACCATCGCCATACAGACCTTTGCGATTTCGCCGGCCGGCTCGGCGACGAGAGCAAAGCCCGTCAGGTGCTTGCCAACACCAACCTCAAGATCGCCCTGCGCGTCCTCGACTCCGAGACGCAGAAATACCTCGCCGATGGCATGCCGCAGATCAAGGTGCGCTTGATGGCGCTGCGCTACGGGCATCAGGTCGACCCCCGGGTTCAGGCCGAAGACACGGCGTCGCACCAGAAACAGATCCTGGAGGAGGAGGCCGAAATCTTTCCGGCGGCGATGCTCGGGGAACTGCCACCGCTTCACTTCCTGGCGCGTCTCTCCGGCGGGCGAACACTGAAGGGACGAATTCCGATCCTGATGGTACCCGCATTAACGGAGCGCGCAGGGAAACCACCGCGAGCACCTTCGTCGCCGTCGCGTTCGTCCCCGGGATCGCAGCCGCCTGGGCGTTGCTCCCGCCAGCGGCGATACGCAGCGCCTGGGCTGCCGAGCGGGCAGGGGGGTACGCGGTGACTGGCGCGGGCGAGGGTGCCCTCTTCGGGCGTACCCTGGACGATCGGCAGTCCTCGTTGGCGCGCGACTTTCGGGGATTGCTCGGCGACGTTCGCTCGATCGGCCAGGAACCCTGGGATCCCGCTGGATTCTCCGACTGGCTGCAGGGCCGGGTCGTCGTCACCTGGCTGTGGCTCGGGCTGATCGCGTATCGCCTGCAAGTGCTAATGGGATGGTGGTTGCCGGGCCTGCCACTGACGATGGTGGCGTACCTGGACGGCCAGTTCGTGCGCGAGATCCGGAAATACGCCTTCATCCCCCAGAGTCCGATCCGGTGCGGTCGACTTCAGAAGCTATTGAACGCAGACTGCAGGCAGTGAAGCGCACCGGCGTTCGCGCGCACGCCGGAGGCCACTGCCGGTTGAGCTTCGCTGGGCGCGTGAGAGCTGGTCCGGGAGTTTCGGCACGACGAATCGCAGCGGTCGGAACACCGCCGCTCAAACCGGCGCCGGGGCGGTGCCAGTGTGCCGGGAAACATCCGAGCGCCATCTTGTCTATACATCTCAATCAACGATTCCCCGGAGCAACCATGACCCTGCTGATTCTCGGCCTCGCGACTTTTCTGGGGATACACTCCATACGGATCTTCGCCGATGGCTTCCGCAACGCCCAGGTGGCGAAGCTCGGGCTGAATGGGTGGAAGGCGGTCTACTCGATCGTGTCGATCGCCGGCTTCATGCTGATCGTCTATGGC
>JALORE010000252.1 GCA_025459125.1 Planctomycetota bacterium
TCTCGCAGCGAATCCCCCATTGCCCTGTGTGCCAGGGCCCGATACCCAGACACGTACCGAGCTTCTCCTCCGAGGCAAAAGAAAACGTCGCGGCTTGGGTCTCTGATATGGAAGACCCGGGCTCCGGAAATACCTTCTGCTCCCACGCGGAAGACGTCATGGGCAGCGCGGTCTCGCCCGCCCCGGCCGGCAGCGAGAGCAGCAGGATAAGGCAGGCACCGATCGCATGATCACGCAGATGCAAACGCATGGAGACCATCTCAAGATCCCGCGCCCGGCATGTCAGTGCGAGCGAAGCGAAGCAATCTCAATCCATGGAGTTGAGATCGCTTCGTCACCGCGCTCCCCGCAATGACGTGCGGACCCTCGTTCTGTTAACCACGATAAGAAAGAGAGCCCGCGACGCAACGGTTGCATCGCGGGCTCTCGGTTCTGACTGAGATTCCCTTACTCGGCGTTGACCGGTACGACACTGACCATCCAGATCAGCTTGAAGGCGTTGACGACCTGGGTCTTGTTCAGGTTGTTGCCCGTCAGATCGATCGTCACGGCGGAGGAGGTCACCGTCTCGCCGCGGAACCGGTCCACGTACTTCGCGGTCCCCGTCAGCGACGGGAGGCTCGTATCCGTGGCGAAGAATGCGGCTTCATCATCCGCCTTCTGGAAGACGGCCGCCTCGCCGCCGGCCTGCTCGGGCTCGTTGAACCGGACATCAAACTCATACTGGCCCTGGCCGTTGGACTTCCGCTGTGGGCTCTCCACCCACTTGATATTGCCGGCCAGGCGGTCCGTAACGCTCTTGCCCTCGGCCTGGTACGTCATCGTGAGATTGCGGAAGTACCAGGCACTGCGCTCGTAATCGTACATCATCTCGCCGTTGACGGTGGTCTCCGGGTACGTCCGGACCGGACCGGCCGCCAGGACCAAGCCGCGCAGGGTCATGATGTCGTAGTCCTTCACGACCAGGCTGACCGTCTTGCCCTTGACCTGCCGTGTGATGGTCTGGGCCTGTTTCTTCACGCGCTCCAGCAGGCTGTTGCTCTTCGGGGGCTTGCCGGCCGCGGTGCCGCGAAACGCGCTCTCGAAGCCCTGGGCTTTGCCCGCGGCATCGACCGCGATGCGCAGGCTGCCCTCATCGAAATGATAGACGCCCTGCTTGTCGATCTGCACCTCCCCGACCAGCTTGCCGATCGTCTTCTTCTGGGTCAGGTTCGCCGGGTTCGCGATGGACAGATTCATGTTGTAGACCAGGTTCGCCCGCTGCTTCTCGGAGCCCATCCGTGCGGTCAGGATGGTCGGCAGGGCCTGGATCGTTCCCTGGAAACCCAGCGTATCGACGACGGCGACGTCAAACGTGTAGACGTCCTTGACTCCCGGGGGCGGGTTCCCCGCCTCGTCCGCTTGGACCCGGCTGTTGAACTGGATGTCCAGCTTGCCTTTGATCGTGTTGTCCGCGGCTACCGCCGGTCCGGCGATCAGCAACGCGACCGCCACCACCATCAGTACCTTCTTCATTATGTGACCTCCTTAACAAAGTCCTGAATACCTGGTCCACGCCTGAGTGCGTCTTGCTTCCTGCATAGACGCTTCTCACCGGATTTCCTTCAATCCCTCTTCGGCTTTCTTTCGTGTGGCGTCATTTTTGGATTTCTCGACCACCGTCTCCAACGCCTTCTGACGCTGTTGTCGGGAGGCGCCCGGCAGACCTCGGCCGGTGAGACTGACGATGGCCGCGCAGGCGTCCTCGGCGACCGCCGGGTCCGACGCCAGCGTCGTCAACAGCTCCAGCGCCCCGGCCGTGCGGACGGCACCCACCACGCTGATGGCCAGGCGTTTCTCCTCGGGCCGCGGCATCAAGGGCAGTAATTCTCTGACCTTGGCCACCTTGGCAGCATTGTTGAGCTTCTTGTCTCCGCGGACGTATTCCAGATAGCCGCGCAGGCCCAATACCTGGTGCAGCACCTTCTGCTCGGATTTCGCCAACTGCAAGAGGGCCTCGGCGGCGGCCTCATCGGCCGGCCAGTTGTTCGGCCAGGTCGAAAGCGTGCGGGCCGCCTCATCCTGGATGGTCTCGTTCTTATCGGCCAGGGCGGCCTTCACCGCCGCGAGAGCCTCCGGACCGCCGGCGACCGCCATCCCGTGCAGGCCGACCGTGCGCAACGTCGTGTCACTGCTCTGCAGGAGCGCCTGCAGGGGCGGCACACAACTGGCCCCCCAGCGGCCGCTGATGGCCAGCAGGGCCTTCTCGACATCGGCTCGTTCCCGGGGACTGGGAGACTTCTGCAGGAGTTGCACCAGATCCGCCAGTTGCCCGGCCTCCCCCATGACACCGATCGCTTGAACCGCAGCGCCGCGGATTCCCGCGTCCGCATCCTGGAGACCGGACCGGATCGCGGCCAGGGCCCCGTCGATCTGTCGCTGGCCGGCCAGGTCGATCAGAACCTGGCGGGTCTTGCCCGTCGCCTGGGGCAGACGGGCCAGCAGATCGGCATCCACCTCGGCGCCGGGCAGGTGGATCAGCGTCTGCCGGGCCGTGCCCGCCAACTCGGCGTCCTCTTCGGCCGCCGCGGCCAACAGCACCGGCACGCAGGAGACGTTACCCAGGCGAACCAGCACCTCCAGGGCCGTGACACGCAGTGCCTTCGGACCGCCTCCGGCCGTCTTGAGAACCAGCGGCAGCACCGCCGCGTCCCGGCGGTCCGCCAACGCCAGCAGCAGCAGCGGCTGCCGGACCGGGCTCAGGCGATTCATCTCGACCGCCAGGGCTTGCGTCACTTCCTGGCCCTCCAATTCCCGCGCCGTGCGCAGGCCGATCCCGAACTGGGCCTTGTCCGGCGACTCCAGTTGTTCGGCCAGCAGCGCTATCCCGGCAGGACCCCGGGCCAGAATCGCTCCGCGCGTGGCTTCCAGGAGTCGCTGCTTGGGCAGCGTGGCCCGGCGGACGAGGTCATACAATCGCACCGCTTCCGCGGACTGCCCCGCCGCCAGGGACTTCTCCGCGCATAGAATGCAGCCTTCCGCCACCGCCGGCCGCACGAGAGCCGGCACGTCGGCCAGGGCGGGCTCCAGAATCTTGACGGCCGCCGCGCCGCCGATCGAGCCCAGTGCCACAGCGGCAGCGGACGCCACCTCCGGATCGCTGTCCTTGAGCTTCTCCGCGAGGGCGTTTACCGCCTCCACATCCCGCCGCACCGCGATCGAATTGATGATTCCGACCAGCAGCCGGCCCTGGGCCGTGCCCAGCGCATTACGCAGGGCCGCATCCGCCGCCGGACCGGGAATCACTTCCAGCGCGATCCGCGCCCACGAGGACAGCTCCTTATCAAACAGCAGCGGCGTCAAGGCGGGGACGGCCTCCTGCGAGCCGTAGACCGCCAGCCGCTTGCAGGTGATCGCCTTTTCCGCGGGCGGCGCATCCGACCGCAGCACGGCGATCAGTTGGCGTTCCTTCTCCTTGTTCGCGGCGGCATCGGGCGCTGCCTGCGCGGCCCATACCAACGCACTGCCAACCAGAAGCACCACACACCCTGCGAGACATCGACTCTTGCTCATCATAGTTATCCTCAATGTAGCCCAGCCGCCCTCGGCTGGGGAACCCCATGGAACACCCCCGAGGGCGGGGGTGCTACCGGTCTATTCTTTACAGTCGCCACGGCTCGCGCAGCGCCTCGGAGCGCAGCCGGTTGGCCTCATCGTCGTTGGGGAATTCGTTCTGCGCGGGATCGTAACAGACCTTGCGTCCCAGGAACAGCGCGATATTGGCCGCGTGACAGGCGATATGCGCGTAACAGGTCGCCTCGGCGTCGGACCGCGTCCGGGCCCGCGTCTTGACACAATCGAGAAAGTTGCGGATGTGAAAGTCCGCGGGGTAGCCGGGAATCTTGACGCCCTTGCCGGCCAGCAGCGCGGGCGAGCTCGCGACGAGCTCCGCGTCATCCCCCGTCTCCACCCAGCCCTTGTCACCTTCGAACCGCACCGGGCATGAGCCCAGCGGCAGCCACCCATTCATGCGAATGATCAGCCTGACGCCGTTGGCGTAGCGCGCGTGCAATTGGCCCTCCTTCGGCTCGTATTCCGCCGGCGCGGTACGATCGGCGTCGTTGGCCCACTGGCACAAGTCCACGCAATGCGAGCCCCAGGGCAGACAACCGCCCCCGACGAGGCCCCCGCCTTCTTCGAAGTCGAAGCTCCGGAGGTGCTTGGCGTTGAAGGGCCGCCAGGGGGCCGGGCCGAGGTACAGATCCCAATCCACGTCCTCACGCGACCGCTCGGGCTCGGCCGGGAGCCAGCCGCTGCTCTGGACGTTCAGCGTCATGGGATGAGCGTACATCGTCTGGAGCTTGCCGAGCCTGCCGCTGCGGGCCAGCTCGACCGCGTACACGAAATTCGGCAGGCTGCGCCGCTGCGTGCCGGCCTGGAAGACCCGGCCGGTCCGCCGGAAGACCTGTGCCAGCGCCAGGCTCTGCGCGATGTTCCGCGTGCAGGGCTTTTCGCAGTACACGTCCTTGCCGGCCTGTGCCGCCAGGATGGCGGCGGTTCCGTGCCAGCTCGGACCGGTCGCGATCAGCACCGCGTCGATGTCACGCCGGGCCAGCAGCTCGCGCAGGTCGATGTAGGTGGCACAGTCCCGGTTGCCGTACCGGTTGTCCACCATTTCCTTGACAACCTTGCGGCGCTCGCCTTTCACATCACAAACCGCCACAAACCGCACGTCTGGCTCATGCAGAAAACACCCCAGATCGTACGTGCCGCGATTGCCGATCCCGATGCCGCCCAGGATGATGCGCTCGCTCGGCGCGACGCCGCCGTCCTTACCCAGGACCGCACCGGGAACCACGTACGGCAGGGTCAGCACGGCGCCGGCTTTCGCCGCCGTCTTCAGTAAGCGCCGCCGGCTGAGAAGGACTTGGCCCTGGCTCATAGTCATCCTCTTATGGATTGGAAGTTTGATGGTTGACGCTTGATTTCTGATTTGGAGGAGTCGCCTCTTGCTTCATACATCAAACATCAAAAATCACACTTCACGCTTCGCACTTGCCCGTCACAGCCGCCATGGCTCGCGCAGGGCCTCGGAACGCAGCCGGTTGGCCTCCGCATCGCCGAGAAACTCGTGCTTGACGGGGTCGTAATTGACCTTGCGCCCCAGGAACAGGGCGATATTGGCGGCGTGGCAGGCGATATGCGCGTAGCAGGCCACATCGGCGTTGGCCCGCGTCTGGGCGCGGGTCTTGACGCAGTCGAGGAAGTTGCGGATATGGAAGTCCGCGGGGTAGCCGGGAATCTTGACGCCCTTGCCCGCCAGCAAGGCCGGGGAGCTCGCGGCGATCTCGGCGTCGTCCCCGGTCTCGACCCAGCCCTTGTCGCCCTCATACCGCACCGGGCACGAACCCAGCGGCAGCCAGCCGTCATTGCGCAGGACCAGCTTGACGCCGTTGGGGTAGCGGGCGTGCAACTGGTTGCCGGTCGGCTCGTACTCCACCGGCGCCGTGTCATCGGCATTGTTGGCCCACTGGCACAGGTCCACGCAATGGGAACCCCATTCCAGGCACCCGCCGCCGCCGAAGCCGCCCACCATGCCGCCGCCTTTCTCGAAGTGGAAGGCATTGAGCAGTTGCCGGTTGAAGGGACGCCAGGCGGCCGGCCCGAGATACATGTCCCAATTCACATCTTCCTTGGGCGGCTCGGGCTCGGCCGGGAGCCAGCCGCTGCTGACGGTCTTGAGACCCATCGGGTGGGCGTGAAGAGTATGGAGTTTGCCCAGCTTGCCGCTGCGGGCCAGCTCCGCCGCATAGGCGAAGTTGGGCAGACTGCGGCGCTGTGTGCCGGCCTGGAAGACCCGGCCGGTCCGCCGGAAGACTTGTGCCAGCATCAGGCTCTGGGCGATGCTCCGCGTGCAGGGCTTCTCGCAGTACACGTCCTTGCCGGCCTGGGCCGCCAGCATGGCGGCAGTCCCGTGCCAGTTGGGACCGGTCGCGATCAACACCGCGTCGATATCGCGGCGGGCCAGCAACTCCTTCATGTCGATGTACGTGGCGCAGTCCTGGTTGCCGTACGTGACGTCCGCCAGTTCCTTGATGGCCTTGCGGCGCTCCGCCCGTACGTCGCAGACCGCCACGAACTGCACGTCCGGCTCGTGCAGGAAGCAGCCGAGATCGTATCGTCCCCGGTTGCCGATCCCGATGCCGCCCAGAATGATGCGTTCGCTCGGCGCCGCCCGGCCGTCTTTGCCCAGAGCAGCTCCGGGGATTATGTGCGGCACAGTCAGCACCGCGCCGGCCTGGACCACCGTCTTCAGAAAGCGCCGCCGATTGAGATGCATTTGACGTTTGGACATGCCTGGTCTCCTGTTGATAGGCGTTCACACGGTAGAGACGCAGAACCCGGCATCCCTACCCCGGTCGTTGCACATCTGGTGGACCAGCTTACCGCCACGGCGCGACGGTGTCCACCCCCACCCATCCCGGCAAATACAATTACCCTGCCGGCGGATCCCAGGGGCAGCTTGCCGACGGCGCGTGGGACAGACACAAACCCCATCGGCAAGCTCCGAAGAGGGTTCGGGTCGCCAAGTGCGATACTTCGCACTTGGGAGCCCTCCCCAATCGCGATGTATCGCGATTCGGGTCCCGACTCCGCTTGCCGGGGCCACCCACCGCCTCGACCCGGAGGTTCAATTGGCATGAAGCACTAGCATCTTCTTTCAGGGCAGTTCACCGGCAACGCGGGTCAGGTTCTCGGCGCACGCGATCTGTCGGCCGTCGGCAAATACGTGCAGGCCGTGGCCCTTGCCGTACCTGTCGCCCGTTCGGTCCCACAGCACGGTGAGCGTCCGCCCGCGGTACGGCACGTTGTCGAGGCAGAACCAGTCCCAGGCCTCAGCCGGGAGCAACGGATGGACCACCACGAGGTTGTCCTCGCGCGGGACCAGGCCCACCAGGCCGCTGATGACGAGATCGGCGAAGGTCGAGTGATTATAGTAGCGGCTGCGATCCGAGTCGGGTTTCAGCCACTGGCCCGTCTGCTCGTCGAGGTACTCGCCGATGTACGGCTTGCCCCGATACCGGTGCGACCGGGCATAGGTTATCAGGGCCTCGAAATAATCCGCCTGGCTCACGTACGTCTGCCGGCCATCGCGCAGGACATTCGCCAGGCCGACCAGCGTCTGGCTCGTGGCGTAGGGCCAGACCGCCCCGTCCCATTCGCAGGTCCCCACGCCGTGACTGCGGAACTGCGGATGCCGGCGCTCGGCGGTCATGAGGCCCAGCGGCGCCTTGAATCCCTCCGGGTCCAGAAGTTGTTGCCAGGCCTGCTCGTATCCCGGCTGCGGCAGATCGAAGTACCACGGGATGAAGCCGATCTCCTCCCGCACGTCCGCCCGCGCGTCGTCGGGCCGCCGGACTTTGAAGAACTGCGTCTCCTTGTCCCACAGCAATTCATTCACCAGCGTCTTGAGGCGGGCCGCCTTCTGAGCATACTCCCGCGCCGTGTCCGGCCTGCCCGCCAGCTCGGCCACCTTCGAAATCGCCAGCGCGTTGGCGTACAGGTAGCTGTTCAGCGTCGGTCGCGCGTTCTTGATCTTCCGCCCGCCGCTGATCGACTCTTCCATGCCGTCGAGAACGTCGTACTGCCAGAACAGGCCGTTCTCCAGGCCGCGTTCCTGCGTCCACGCCTCATAGTCGCGGATGAACGCCTCCAACAGGCCGGTCAGGAACACCTTGTCGCCATGGACCAGGTAGCGCCGATACAGCGCCCACGTCGCCCAGTTGCTGTACCGGTGAAAGTGCGGTTGCAGGCTACCCTCATGACCGGTGTACCAGAAACGGGTGTAATCGTCGAGATACCGCTGGTCTCGCAACCAGGTGCCCTCGTAGATGTGGTGTCCCAGGGCGCAACTGATGGTGTTGTACTTGCCGCTGTGGCCGACCTGGTCCAGGAACTCCGTGAAGACGAAGCCTGCCGGCGTCTGTTTCAAATGCTTGCGGAACGTCCACCACCGGAAGTAGTAGATCTGCTCGAAACCCTGGTCCGGGCACTCGAAGAAGGGGACGTTCGCTTTCATCCAGGCCCAGGATTCGCGGTTCGGAACGTGGTTGACGATATTCTCCGGCTCCATGCGGTTGAAGAATTCGACATGATGCCGGAAGTTCTCCGCGTCGAGGACGAACATCGAGCCGTCAGGCCGGCCCTCCCGCCGAGGCAGCCAAACCGTCATTTCCCCGTCGCCCCGATTGGCCCATGCATAGTACGGGATCAGGCGAATCTCGATTTCCTTCGGTTCCTCGGCAGACACCTTTCGATAGAGGGCATTATCCCAACCACCGCCGGTAAGAACCTGGGCCTTCCCCTGCAAGGTGACAACACCCCCCAGCAGTTGCCTGTCGAACCGGCTCTCCAGACGCGTGCCGGTCGAAAGCGCTACCTCGGCGGGCCGGACAGCCTCCGGCAGATCCGCCGACTCCAGGCAATACACCAGCGGCCCCCGGCGGACCGCGACCTGGTTACGGGCCTCCTCGACCAGCGGATGCGCCTCCACAAGTTGCACCGGCGTGGGCAGAACCAACTCGATCCGGTCCCCGGCCGACCACGCGCGTCGGATCTCAAAATACAGGCCAGATCTCACCTCCTGGGTGGCACCCTCAGGCGCAGCTTGGGGGTGGCTCTTCTTCGATGCGCCGCCATCGCCAAGGCCTTCGGCCTGGACGCTGCCACCCGGAGGCTGAGCCACGGGCTGGACGGCCACGCGCGCCCCTTCCGCCCAGCCGGGGATGCGCAGGAAGATGGAGGATTCTCCGGGAGGGGCGGTCTCGACGGTGACGTGGATCGTACCATCCCAGGGGTAATCGGTCTGCTGGCGGAGCCGGATGGCGGCACCCCTGGGAAGGCGGGTATCGAGCACGTTGCTGCCGTAGAGGTTGATCCACACGCCCTGGTCGGACAGGCTGTACGCGTAAGCCGCAACCTCCGCGACCGTACGAACCGCATTCGGCGGGCAGCAGAAGCAGCTTATGTAGGGCTCGCGCCGGCGTGACCAGCGCAATGAGAACGGCAGATCGCTCACCCGGGCCAGGGGATTCGTGTAGAAGAACTCCCTGCCGTCGAGGCTGATGGTCGCCAGGACACCATTGTAGAGGGCCTGTTCGAGCACATCGCTGTAGCGTGCCTCGCCGGTGATCGCCAGCATGCGCCAGTTCCACAGGACGAAACCCACCGTGGCACAGGACTCGTTGTAGGCCGTGACATTGGGCAGTTGGTAGGGCCGGCCGTACGCCTGATGCACGCGCTGGATCGACGCCTGCGATTTCGACCCATCGGGCGATGCGCCGTCGTAGAGGGCGCCGGTAGACCCGGTGACGTACAGCTTCCGGTAGGCGGCATCGCGCCAGATCTTCTCCAGGGCGGTCAGCAGCGACGAGTCCCCGGTCTCCGCGTACACATCGGCCGCACCGGCGTAGAGATAGTTCGCCCGCACCGCGTGGCCGACAGCCTGCGTCTGCTGGCGGAACGGAATCCGGTCCTGATTGTCGTCCGAGCCCCCCTGGACCTGGTCGCGGATGTCGATCAGCCCTTGGGCCAGTTCGAGGTAGCGCGGATCGCGCGTCGTGCGGTACAGTTCCACCACGCCCATGTAGTGAGAGGGGCAAATGGCGTTGTTCGCCAGCTCCTGCGGCGCGTCCTGGTACCGCGTGTACAGGAAATCCGCGGCCTTGCGGGCGATGCTCAGCAGGCTGGTCTTGCCGGTCGCGCGGTAGTGGATACAGGCACAGGTCAGCAGATGCCCCAGGTTGTAGGTCTCGAAGTCCAGCCGATTGCGAAATTCGGCGGCCAGGGACCCGCTCTGACGTTGCGCGATGACCACGGGCGTGTGGAGGTACCCATCGTCCCGCTGGGCCTTGCCGATCACCGCGATCATGCGGTCCATCTGCCGGTCGAGCTCTTCGTCCCGCGTGCTCGCATAGACGAACGCGACAGCCTCGAGCCATTTGTAGAAGTCGCCATCGTTCCATTTGGGGCCATCGTGGCGGCCTTCCTTCAGGCCCGCCGCGATGAGGAAGTTTTCGTAAGCATGGCTGATCTCGGGGTCTTCGAGCAGCCGCTGCATGTTCGGAAGCGCGACCTTGCGGCACTGCTCGAAGCGCTCGGCCCAGAAACCGTCCGTCCAGCGCACCGCGC
>JALORE010000253.1 GCA_025459125.1 Planctomycetota bacterium
TGGAAGTTCAGCGAGTCGCCGCTGATCGATGGCGACCGGCTGCTGTGCACGCCCGGCGGGCAGAAGGCTGTGCTGGCGGCTCTCAACAAGAAGACCGGCGCGGTGATCTGGCAGTGCCCCATGCCGGATATCGGTCCCAACGGCAAGAACGAAGCCGGCTATTCCTCGATCATGATCAGCCACGGGGCGGGCGTGAAGCAGTACGTCCAGCTCACGAATGAAGGCGTAGTCGGGGTCTCGGCCGACGGCAAGTTCCTCTGGGGCTATAATCGCGTCGCCAACCGGGTCGCCAATATCTCCACCTGCGTGATCGACGGCGACTTCATCTTCGCCTCGACGGCCTACGAGACGGGGTCGGCCCTGCTCCAGTTGGTGCGGGAGGGCGCGGGTGTGCAGGCACAGGAAGTGTACTGGCTGGACAAAGACAAATTCCAGAACCATCACGGCGGGTTCGTCAAAGTCGGCGATTACATCTACGGCGGCCACAACCACAACAAAGGTGAGCCGACCTGCGTGGAAATGAAGACCGGCAAGATCATGTGGCATGCAGACCAGCCCGGCCAGGGTTCCGGCTGCGTGCTCTATGCCGAGGGGAACCTCTACTTCCGCTATCAGAACGGCCTGATGGCCCTGGTCGAAGCGACACCGGAGAAGTACAACCTCAAGGGTACCTTCACGCCGCCGGCCCGTCCGGGCGCGAGGCAGACCGCCTGGGCGCACCCGGTCATCTCCGATGGCAAGCTCTACCTGCGGCACTGGGACGTCCTGTTCTGCTACGACGTGAAGGCTCAATAGGGGGAAGTCCCTCAGGCAGGTGCGGAGAACGCGGAGTGTCACTGACGCCGTCCTGCGCCACCGCCTGACGCATGAACTGTGCCGCCCGCGGACAAGCGGCGATTCTCCGGCGCAGCCGGTCCCTGAGCCGTTTGCAGGCGAAACGTCAGCGGTTTGCCTGTCTGCCTCCTCACACGGGGGGACGATCCTAGGGGCAGTGCGTGTGGGAGAATCATGCCCGCGCGATTCACGGCGGCGGTTCCATCCCCTGCGTGATGTTGTTGATGGTTCTGCTCCTGGGTTGCCAGCCGAAGGATTCGGCGCGACAGAGCAGTCCCGCCCCTGCGGATCGGCAGACGGCGATGAAGACGGGCTCTGCCGGGGGGCAGCAGCAAGGACAGTGACTAGGTTACGTTCCTGCCGAACCGGCCCCGGCCCAGGGCTTTGGCGGACAAAGCCTCGTGGCCGGAGAGGTGTGGTCGGTATGACCGATGGGCTCAAGTATGCACCCGAAGAAGTAACGGTTGCCGTCGGCCAGACCGTGGTCTGGACCAACACCTCGAGCATGAATCATACGGTAACCGCGGATCCCGCATGAAGCGGCCGGCATGATCGGGCGGGTCAACGTGCGGGACAAACAACAGGGTCGGAGCAGCTTTGGGGGGACGGCGTTCAGTATGAAAGCAGCGGTGATTCGCGAGCACGGTGACCTGGATGTCCTGCGTGTACAGGATATCGATGCGCCGAGGCCGGGTGCGGGCGAGGTGGCCCTGAAGGTCCTCTGCGCGGGCCTGAATCACCTGGACATTTGGGTGCGCAGAGGCCGTCCGGGGGTGAAGCTGCAGATGCCCCATGTCCTCGGCTGCGATGCTGTCGGGATCGTGACGGCGGTAGGGCCGGGTGTGACCAGCCCCAAGGCAGGCGAGCAGGTCATCCTCAATCCCGGCCTGAACTGCGGCGACTGCGAGTTCTGCCGGCGCGGGGAGCACAGCCTGTGCGCGTCGTTTGGAATTGTAGGACTGGTCCGATCGGGGACCTTTGCGGAACAGGTCGTGGTGCCGGCGGGCAACTGCTGGCCCCGACCGTCCCACCTGAGCGATGAGGAGGCAGGCGTCCTCGCGCTGACCTACGTGACCGCCTGGCGGATGCTGATGACGCGCGCCCATCTCAAACCGGGCGAGACCGTGCTGATCCACGGCATCGGCGGCGGCGCAGCGGTCTCCACGCTGCAATTCGCAAAACTGGTTGGCGCGGAGGTTTTCGTCACGTCCTCGTCCGACGATAAACTGAGGCACGCGCGAGATCTTGGGGCCGATCACACGCTCAACTACCGGAAGGAGAACGTGGTCTCGTGGGTCCAGGACCAGACCGGCGGTCGGGGGGTCGACGTGGCGGTCGACACCGTGGGGGCGGCTACCTGGCCGCTGGATTTCGCCAGTATTCGCAAGGGCGGCCGGATCGTCCTGTGCGGGGTCACGACCGGCGCCAAGGCCGAATCCGACCTGCGGACCCTCTACTGGAACCAACTTACGATCCTGGGCTCGACCATGGGCTCGGGGGAGGATTTCCGCCAGATGCTCCGGGCGGTCACTGCGAACCGGCTCAAACCGGTGCTCGATCAGATTTTCGAATTGGAGCAGATACGCGAGGCCATGGAAAGGATGGAAACAGGCATGCAGTTCGGGAAGATCGCGCTACGTCTGTCCCGGTAGGCAAATGATGGAACTCTGGCGGGGTGTTGCCGCGTTTATTAGCTGTGGAATCCGAACGAAGGCCGGAAGGATCGAGCTTGGAAAGGACCGATTATGGTGATGACGGCTTCGACCATGCCGCCGTTGGGTACGGAGGCGCCGGATTTCACTCCGCCGGACTTGGAGGGCGACCTGGTGTCGCCGTCCGATTTCGCGGATGCTCGGGCCCTGGTGGTGGTATTCCTGTGTAACCACTGCCCCTTCGTGAAACACGTGCTGGATGGCCTGGTGAGGCTGGTGAAGGATCATCAGCCGAGGGGGGGCGTTCGTCGGGATCAATGCCAAGGACGTGAGGGAGTTCCCGGAGGATCGGCCCGAGACGATGACGCGGTTCGCCCGGGAGAGGGGCTTCACGTTCCCCTATCTCTACGATGAAACGCAGGACGTGGCCAAGAGATATCAGGCGGCCTGCACGCCGGACTTCTTTGTGTTTGACGAGCATCGAAGGCTTGTTTATCGTGGGCAGATGGACGACAGCCGGCCGGGCAGTCCGGTGCCCGGCAACGAGCCCGAGTACTTCTGAGAGCAGGCACGGTGCGAGGATGGCCACAGCTTGAGAGCGTGCGGAGCCCTGATCGTGCCCGTGTAGTTCGTGCGTGGGGAGGGCGATGGCAGAAGGGAGACTTGCGCATGGTCAGACGGACGACACTGGTGGCTGTCATCCTCCTCGCACGCCTTGCGGCAGGTGCCGGTCCCGGCCTGCCCGCGGCGCCCACCGACGCCAACATTCCCGAGACGTTGACGGAGTACCTGCAATATGCTGCCCGGCACAGTCCCGCCCTGCAGGCAGCATTCGAGGACTGGCGGGCGGCGGTGGAACAGATCCCCCAGGCCAAGGCCCTGCCGGACCCGACCTTCACGTACAACTATTTCATCCGCCAGATCGATGACCGCCAGCGCGTGGGGCTCATGCAGATGTTTCCATGGTTCGGCACGATCGCCGCGCGGACCGATGCCGCCGCCGCGGCCGCCAAAGCGGCCCAGAGCCGGTACGACGTCAGGAGACGGCAACTCTTTGCCGAGGTCAAGCAGGCTTTCTACGAGTATGTCTATCTGGCCGGTGCCACCCGCGTCGCGCAGGAGAACCTGACGCTGATGCAACACTTCGAGGAAGTGGCCCGCACGAAGTACATCACGGCGGCGGCCGCCCATCCGGACATTGTCCGTGCCCAGATTGAGGTAGCACGGTTGCAGAACGAGCTGATCACCCTGGAACGACAACGGACCCCCGTAGTGGCCCGGCTCCATGCCGCTCTCAATCGTCCGTCCGGGGCGCTGCTGCCCTGGCCGCGCAGTGAGCCCGACAGTCCCGCCGAGATCGACCGCGAGGTCCTGCTGGCGACTCTGCGTGATCGCAACCCCGAGTTGCAGGCGATGGAGTCTGAGGTCGAGCGGCTGAATCGAGAAGTGGCAGTGGCCAGGCGAAACTTCTATCCCGATATTGGCGTTGGCGCGGAGTGGATGCAGATGCCCATGTCCGGCGGCGGCAACGAGCAGGATATGCTGGTGGGCATTCAGTTGAATGTGCCGATCTGGCGCGGCAGTTATCGCGCCGGTGAGATGCAGGCTCGGGCCATGGCCCGGCGGGCCCAGCACGAGCGGAAGGACCTGGAGAACAGTCTTGTCGCGCGGACCGAACGTGCGCTGTTCGAGTTCGAGAACAGCGGGCGCGAGGTGCGCCTGTACCGCGACGTGCTGGTGCCCAGGTCTCAGGAACTCGTCGACGCCTCCGAGACGGCCTATATGGCGGGAACCATCGACTTTCTGCGTTTGATCGATGCACAGCAGACCCTGCTGCGCTTTCAACTGGCGCGGGAGCGTGCCCAGGTCGATCAGCGGCAGCGGTTGGCCGAGTTGGAGATGCTGGCGGGTGCCGATTTACCGTAAGGCGCCGAACTTGAATCCCATTAGCATGGTATAGATTTCAGGTCCTTCCAGGATCGTCGAGGTCTGAGTTCCCGACGCCCCTCGCAAGGAGGTTCTCATGCGCAGGAATCGTGTCGTTCGGCAGGGCATGGTTGCGGCTCTGCTGGTAGCGGCGGGCTTCGCCGTAGGTTACGTCGTCTCGCGGGCCGGCCAGGGCGTAACGGTGAGTGAGACACACGCCGCGTCCGAAGCGGGCCGGACGGAGAAGTGGTACTGCTCCATGCACCCGCAGATCGTTCGCGACCGGCCGGGGCTCTGTCCGATCTGTGAGATGGAACTGATTGCCATGCCCCAGAATCAGGCGACCGAAGCAGCGCCGCGCGAGTTGGTCGTTTCCGAAACGGCGGCCCGGCTCATGGACGTGCAGACGGCACCGGTGGAACGGCGTTTCGTGGCCCACGAAGTGCGCATGGTGGGCAAGATCGAGTACGACGAAACCCGGGTCAGGTACATTACTGCCTGGGTCCCGGGCCGAATCGACCGCCTGTATGTCGACTTCACGGGCACGACCGTTCGCCAGGGCGATCATCTGGTGTCTCTCTACAGCCCGGAGTTGATCAGTGCGCAGGCGGAATTACTGCAAGGGGCCAAGGCCGCGAAGAAGGCGGGAGAGAGCACCTCGAGCTACCTGGCCGGGGCCATGGCCGGCACGTTGGAGGCCGCCAGGGAGAAGCTGCGTCTTTGGGGTCTGACCTCCGACCAAATTGCCGAAATCGAGCGGTCGGGCCGGCCTCTGACGCACCTGACCGTCTATTCTCCCATCGGCGGCGTGGTGATTCAGAAGCTGGTGAATGGAGGGATGTACGTCAGCACCGGCACCTCGATCTACCAGGTGGCCGATCTGTCACAGGTCTGGGTCAAACTCGACGCCTACGAATCGGACCTGCCCTGGATTCGCTATGGCCAGGAAGTGCAGTTCACCCCGGAAGCCTGCGCGGGCCAGACCTTCACCGGACGCGTCAGTTTCATCGATCCGATGCTGGACCCGACGACGCGGACCGTCAAGGTGCGTGTGGATGTGCCCAATCCGGACGGGAAACTCAAGCCGGAGATGTTTGTGCGGGCGCTGGTTCAATCGCCGATGGCCCGGGCCGGCAGGGTGATGGCGCCCGAACTGGCAGGAAAATGGATTTGTCCCATGCATCCGTCCGTGGTGAAAGCGCAACCCGGCCAGTGCGATATCTGCGGCATGGATCTGGTGACCACCGAATCCCTGGGCTACGTGGCGGCCAACGCTTCGGACCAGCCGCCTCTGGTTATCCCGGAAACGGCCCCCTTGATTACCGGCAAACGCGCGGTGGTGTACATCAAGAAGCCCGGGACCGAGGCCCCGACCTTCGAGGGGCGGGAAGTAGTGCTCGGTCCAAAGGCCGGACACCACTACCTCGTCGAGTCCGGCTTGAGTGAGGGCGAGCAGGTCGTCGTCAACGGCAACTTCAAGATCGACGCGGCTCTGCAGATCCAGGGCCGGCCGAGCATGATGAATCCGCAGGGCGGCGCCCTGCCGGCCGGCCATCCGCATGGGCCGCAGACCCTCTGTCCGGTCATGGGCAATCCGATCGATCCGGCCGTGTTTGTGGAATACCGGGGCCAGAAGGTATACTTCTGCTGCCGCGGCTGCGACAAGAAGTTCCTGGAGAACCCGGAGAAATACCTGGCCAAGCTGCCGCAATTCCAGGAGTCACGCGCGGAGTCCCAGGCCGAGGCCGACCACAACCACTGATCTTCTCTCTGATTTCATCATGACAGCTCTGAAGGAGACCACAATGAATGGACCAATGAGGTTGATGCGGCAATTCCCGTTGCGTGCCGGCACGCTGTTCATGGCGGCCGTGGCGCTGGCCCTATTCTCCGGCTGCCGGCGTGAGTCACCGGCGGCTGCGAACCCACCCCAGGCATCCGCGCCGGCGGCCCCGCCGCAGGTGGAGGCGGCGATCGCGCAGACGACCTGTCCGGTCATGGGCGGGCCCATCGACAAGGCCATCTTCACCGAGTACAAGGGCAAGAGGGTGTACTTCTGTTGCCGAGGTTGCGACAAGAAGTTCCTGGAGGCCCCGGAAAAGTACATCGCAAAACTGCCGCAGTTCCAGAATTGACGCGTACCGAACCGGCTCCGGCAAGGAAACCACAGCAGAACATGGCATCGGAAGACACGCACGGAAACAGGTACGAGCCGACTCCTGAGCAGCAGACCCTGCTCGGGAGAATCCTGGGCTTCTGCATCGACAATAAGCTCGTGGTGGCGCTGCTGGCGATCTTCCTGGTGGCCGCGGGCATCTACGTGGCGCCGTTCGATTGGGAGTTCGAGCGGTTCCCGCGCAGCCCGGTGCCGGTCGATGCCATTCCCGATATCGGGGAGAATCAGCAGATCGTTTTTACCGAGTGGCCGGGCCGCTCGCCCGACGACGTCGAGAACCAAATCACGTACCCCTTGACCACGGCCCTGCTGGGCATTCCCAACATCAAGACGATCCGCAGCACGTCGATGTTCGGGTTCTCTTCGATCTACATTATCTTCGAGGATTTCTCCTTCCTCGAACGCGTTGGGCAGGGCAAGGACTTCTACTGGACGCGCAGCCGGGTGCTGGAGAAGCTCAGCAGCCTGCCGGCGGGCACCCTGCCGGCAGGTGTGCAGCCGGCCCTCGGTCCCGATGCGACCGCCCTGGGCCAGATCTTCTGGTACACGCTGGAAGGACACGATCCGGACGGCAACGTGACCGGCGGGTGGGACCTCGAAGAGCTGCGGACCATCCAGGATTGGCAGGTACGGCTGGCCCTGCGCGCGGCGCCGGGCGTGAGCGAGGTGGCCTCCGTCGGCGGCTTTGTGCGTGAGTACCAGGTCGACGTCGATCCCGATGCCATGCGGGCTTACCAGGTAGGGATCGATGAAGTCTTCGAGGCGGTGCGGCGGTCCAACCTCGATGTCGGCGCGCAGACGATCGAGCTGAACCGTGTGGAATACATGATCCGCGGGCTCGGCTTCATCAAGACGGTGGACGATATCGAGAACAGCGTCATCAAGACGAACAAGAACGTTCCGGTTCTGGTGCGGCACGTCGCCCGGGTGGCATTGGGTCCGGAGCCCCGGCGCGGAGCACTGGACAAGCAGGGCGCAGAAGCGGTGGGCGGCGTCGTTGTAGCGCGTTACGGCGCGAATCCTCTGGCCGTGATCAGGGAAGTCAAGGAGACGATCGGGGAATTGGCGCCGGCGCTGCCGGCCAAGGCCGTCCTCGCGGATGCCGGCATTTCCCCGGATCAGATCCGGCGTTTCGCGCAGGCGCACGGTTTCGAGGCCTACCAGGGCGCCGGCCTGAACCAGCCGGCGTGGCTGGCCTACCTGCGCCAGACGCCGTCGGAGCAGTGGCCCTCCTGGATCACGCGCAGCCAGGTTGCGGTCGTGCCATTTTACGACCGCACGGGCTTGATCTACGAGACACTCGGGACTCTCAATGATGCCATCTATCAGCAGATTCTGGTCACCGCCATCGTGATCATCATCATGGTGATGCACTGGCGCAGCAGTGTCCTGATCAGTGCGGTCATGCCGCTGGCGGCCCTGGGCAGTTTCATGGCCATGAGGACTTTTGGTGTCGATGCCAACATCGTGGCGCTCGCCGGCATCGCTATTGCCATCGGTGCCGTCACGGACATGGGGATCGTGATCTGCGACAGCATTCTGCGCCACATGAAAGAGGCACCGCCTGACATGCCATTGGGTGAGGTGATTCACCGGGCGGCGGCGGAGGTCGGCGGCGCCATTCTCTCGGCCATGACGTCCACCATCGTCAGCTTTCTGCCGATTTTCTTCATGACCGGAGCCGAGGGCAAATTGTTCAAGCCGCTGGCCTTCACCAAGACCTTCGCGCTGTTCGCCTCGATCATCGTCTCGTTGATCCTGTTGCCCCCGGCGGCACATCTGCTGTTCGGTGCCCGGGTGCGCGGGCGCACAGGTCGGGTGCTCCTGTCCCTGGCGGCCGTGGGCGCAGGGCTGGCGGCCGGGTATCTCATCGGCTGGCCGGTTGCGGCGGCGATCGGGGCCTTTGCCGCGTATGGACTGTTCGGGGGCCTTCTCCCCGCTCGGATCAGGACCCTGGCGCCTCAGGCGGCCAATGTGGTGGCGCTGGTGGCCCTGGGATTGCTCCTGACGCTCGATTGGGAGCCACTGGGCCCGCAAAGAGGGCTGCTGCGGAACCTGGTCTTTGTAGCCGGCCTGATCGGCATCCTCATGGCGATTGTGTTCGTGTTTCTGCACTTCTACCCGCGGATTCTGGCGTGGTGCCTGGCGCACAAGCTGTTGTTCCTGTCGCTGCCCGCGTCGTTGCTGGTGGTCGGCGTCCTGATCTGGTTCGGCGTCGACCGGGTCTTCGGCTTCATGCCGGACCGCCTGCGCGCCAACCGGCTCTGGATGGCGGCGCGACATACGTTTCCGGGTTTGGGCCGCGAGTTCATGCCTCCCCTGGACGAGGGATCCTTCCTTTACATGCCGACCACGATGCCGCACGCTTCGATCGGGGAGGCGCTGGATACTCTGCAGAAGCAGGATCTCGCCATCCGTTCGATTCCCGAGGTGGAGTCGGTGGTCGGCAAGATCGGCCGGGTGGAGTCGGCCTTGGACCCGGCTCCGATCGGGATGATCGAAACGGTCGTCAACTACAAGAGCGAGTACGTGACCGACCAGGATGGCCGCCGAGTGAACTTCCGCTACGATCGTGGGCGAAGCGAGTACACGCGCGATTCCTCAGGCCGGCTGATCCCCGATCCGGCCGGCCGACCCTACCGCCAGTGGCGCGACCATATCCGCTCGCCTGACGATATCTGGGCCGAAATCGTGGCGGTGGCGGAGATCCCCGGGACCACCTCGGCCCCGAGGCTCCAGCCCATCGCGGCCCGCTTGGTCATGCTCCAGAGCGGCATGCGGGCGGCCATGGGTGTGAAGATCCAGGGGCCCGACCTGGCGACGATTCAGGGCGTGGCCTTCGAGATCGAGCGGCTCCTCAAGGACGTTCCCGGCGTGGATCCCGCGACGGTGATTGCCGACCGCATGGTGGCCAAGCCGTATCTCGAAATCGTGCCCGACCGCCAGGCTCTGGCCCGATATGGTGTTCCCATCCAGCAGTTCCAGGAGGTCCTGGAGGTGGCGGTCGGCGGGATCAAGGTGACGACCACCGTGGAGGGGCGCCAGCGTTTCCCCGTACGGGTCCGTTACCTGCGGGAACTGCGGGACAGCGTCGAGGCGCTCGAACGGGTCCTCGTTCCTGCGGGGGGGGGAGCCCAGATTCCCCTGATCCAGTTGGCTCAAGTCCGGTATGCCAGTGGGCCGGAGATGATCAAGAGTGAGGATACGTCGCTGGTCGGGTATGTGCTGTTCGACAAAGTGGAAGGGATGGCGGAAGTGGACGTGGTGGAGGCGGCCGGCCGGGCCATCGCGGAACAGGAGGCCCGCGGCGATTTCCGGCGGCCGGCCGGCGTGACGATCACCTTGGCCGGCACGTATGAAAACCAGCTCCACGCCAATCGGACCCTGATGATCATGGTTCCGGTTTCCCTCTTCACGATCTTCCTGGTGCTGTACTTCCAGTTCCGCCGGGTGAGCACGACGCTGATGGTGTTTTTCGGCGTGCTGGTGTCGTGGTCGGGCGCGTTCCTGCTGATCTGGTTGTATGCCCAGCCGTGGTTCCTCAGCGTGGCCGTGTTCGGCGTCAACCTGCGCGAG
>JALORE010000489.1 GCA_025459125.1 Planctomycetota bacterium
CGTGGACGACGTGGGGCAGGGTGCGAGCGTATTCGCGCACTGCCGGGACATCCACGAAGCCGCCGATGTTGATGCCGCAGTTGCAGACGAAGACGCCGATTTTGGGCTCTTCCTCGCTCACGTCGCGCTCGGCGGGGAGCTCCCTGGTGCGAGTCAGGGTGTATCGGGAGTCGCTGAGGAGCGCGCTGGTGCCCGCTGCGGCTCCCGAAGCTTCCATGACCGACTGGGGGATGTCCTTGGGGGCCTGCAGGGTGCCGCAGACGTAAATGCCGGGACGGCTTGTGGCCACGGGCAGAAAACCGTCTGTTGCAGCGAAGTTGTGCTTGTTCAGGTCGATCCCCAGCCTGTTGGCCATCTCGATGGTCTGTTGCCCCACCTCGAAGCCAACGGAGAGCACCACCATGTCAAACACTTCCTCCTTCTGCTGGCCGTCCTCGGTCGTATAGCTCAGCCGCAGGTCGGCGTCGCCCTCGGGCTCGATGGAGTGCACCCTTGACCGGATGAACCGAACCCCGTGATCTTTAGCCCGGTTGTAATACTGCTCGAACTCCTTCCCGTAGGTCCGCATGTCCATGTAGAAGATGGCCGTATCGAGCCCGTGGTGCGCGTGCTCTTTCGCGATGACGGCCTCCTTGATGGCGTACATGCAGCAGACGGCCGAGCAGTAGGAATTGTCACAGGCGTTGATGTTACGGGATCCGACGCACTGGAGCCAGGCGATCTTTTTGGGCTCTTCACGGTCAAAGGGCCGCATGAGGTGCCCGCGATAAGGCCCCGACGCGCTCAAGATGCGCTCGAATTCGAGACTCGTCACCACGTTGGGGAAGTTGATGTAATTGTAGGTGTCGAATTTGGACGGGTTGAAGACGTCGTTGCCGGGGGCCAGGATGACGGAGCCCACCTCGACCTTCTGGGTCTTGGGCTGGTCGTCGTAGTGGATGGCCTCGGCGAGACACACCTTTTCACACAGGCCGCAGCCGATGCAGACGCTGCGGTCGATGGCAAACCCGCGCGGAATGGCCTGCGGGTAGCGCATGTAGGTGGCCTCGCGAAGGTCCAGCTTTTCGTTGAACTCGTTCACCGCCGTGGCGGGACAGACGGAGCGGCACTGGCCGCACGCCGTACAGGCCGCCAGATCGATGTAGCGCGGCTGCGATTTGAGAGTGACGGTGAAATTCCCGGCATCGCCCTCGATGGCGTCGATCTCGCTGTTGGTGATGATGTCGATGTTGAGGTGACGTCCGACTTCCACCAGCTTGGGGGAGATGATGCACATGGCGCAGTCGTTGGTGGGAAAGGTCTTGTCCAGCTGAGCCATGATGCCGCCGATGGTGGGCGACTTGTCCACCAGGTACACCAGGTAGCCGGAGTTGGCCAGGTCCAGAGACGCCTGCATTCCGGCGACTCCAGCACCGACCACCATGGCGGCCCCTACTTTCTTGTTCCCTTGCTGTGCTGCCATATTGATTCCTCTTCTTGGAGAAGCTGTTAGCTATTAGCTATCGGGCATTAGCGGTCGGAGGCGAAGAACAGGCTAGGCCGCAAGCCGCACAAACTTCGCCGTCGTGCCATCAAAACCCTTGAGCTCAGCCTGCCCGCGGCGCTCCAGATCATTCAGCCTCAAGGATACCGAATAGACCGGGATGCCTGTCTTTGCAGCCATCTCGCGGACCGACAGCGGCCCTTCCTTCAGCGACTCCAGGATCAGGGCCTTCTGATACTCGTCCTGCAGGGCCTGTTCGGCCACCCGATGATATTCCGCGGGGTCGATCTTGTCGCCGTAAACGTTCTCATGCTCGGTGACGTGGAGATCCACTCCCGTGAGCCAGCGCATGCGTGGGGCGCGAATAACGCCTTCTATGGCTGCCAGCTGCATGCTGTACCGGCTCGCATCGAAGGGCCCCAAAGCTTTGGTGGTCTCAGTCAGCTCGCTCACAATGTTCGCAAAGAGCTGGCCCTCGGCGGCGCTCACCCATTTGAGAGCCATGCGGTCCTGGCCAATGCCCGAGAGATCCAGAAGCCGCTTCACGAGCCCCATCCTCTTGGAGGCGTATACATTACCATCCAGGTAATGGCAGTCTCCGATGTGTCACCCAAAGACCGAGACTTGATCGAAGCCGCTCTTCAGTCCCTCGATGACATAACTGGGGTCCACGCGCCCCGAGCACATGGTTCGGATCACCCGGATGCTCGAAGGGTACTGGAACCGGGACACACCTGCCAGGTCAGCCCCAGCATAGGCACACCAGTTGCACAAGAACGCCAGAATCTTCGGTTCAAACGCTTCACTCATTGGCAATCTCTCCCTGTGAAATGTAAGGGTCTCAGGGGTGGACAGCGGTTGCCGGCGAGGGAGCATTCCGCGCCGCACCCCTGATGGTCTGGCTTCATGCCTTGCGAAAGGCTACTTCTGACCCCCGGCGTGAATGGCAGCGAGGATCTGTTTGTCACGGAAATGCTTCATGTCGATGGTCTGCTGGGGACAGGCCGCCGCGCAGATCCCGCAGCCCTTGCACGATGCGGAAATGTTCTCGGCCCGATAGCCCTTGCCATGGACCTTTACCAGTCGAATGGCGCTGAACGGGCAGGAGGCCTCGCAGAGCCCGCAGCCGATGCAGCCTTCCTCATCCACCACCGAAACGATGGGCTCGACTTCCACCTTGGCCTGGGTCAGCACATTGGCTGCACGGGAAGCCGCGGCCTGAGCCTGAGCGATGGACTCCTCGATAGGCTTCGGATAGTGAGCCAGGCCCGCTACGAACACGCCGTCGGTGGCGAAGTCCACCGGGCGCAGCTTCATGTGGGCCTCCAGGTAGAACCCGTCGGCATTCAAAGGCACCTTGAAGAACTTGGCAAGCTCGCCCTGCTCCTTGGAAACGAGAGCAGTGGCGAGGTTCAGGTAATCGACGTCGAGAGCCACAGGGCGGCCCAGGATGTGGTCGGTGACGGTGATGCGAATCTTCTCCCTGCCG
>JALORE010000490.1 GCA_025459125.1 Planctomycetota bacterium
GGACGGTCCACCGCCCCAATCCGTCGCGCCAGCCAAATCACCAGGGGCGTCGTGATCAAGGCCAAGTACGCCGCACCGAAGTAGACACACAAGTACGTGTTCGTATATGCCTCTCACCCATTGAGGGTCAGCATTCGTCGTTCGATCCCTGCTCTTTAGGGGCGTGCACCAAGATCGTCCGGCCCTTTCTGGTCCGTGACCTCGCCGTTGCCGGTCCGGGTCTCTGCCGCCCCAGCTCCGTCCTGGGCCGGGCCCTCGACCTCCGCGGACAATTCCTTGCGCACCCTCTTCGTGCCATCCGACCCACCGTAGCGGCCGTAGGCACCATACCGGTAGTGGCTGTAGCGTGTGTCCCGCCGGGCCACGTCATTCACCACCACGCCCACCACATTGGCGCTGACGGTTGACAATGCCTCCCGTGCCTTTTGAACGGCCATCCGAGATGATCGCCGGGCCCTCAGTACCAGCATCGTCGATCCGCAGCGGGCGGCCAGGACCTGGGCATCCGCACAGATCCCGATCGGCGGGGAGTCAACCAAGATGCGGTCGTAGCGGTCCTGCAGACGCTCGAAGATGCTCCCGAACACCTCGCCGCCCAGCAGTTCCGAGGGGTTCCGCGCGGACTGGCCACCCTCGAGCACATCCAAGCCCTGGGTCTTCGTGGGCCGGATCGCCTCCTCCAAGGCCACCGCCCCGCCCAGAACCTCCACCAGCCCCTTACCCTGACTTCCATTGGCGAAGATCCGGTGCAGTGTGGGCTTCCGCAAGTCGGCATCCACGATCAGGGTCCTCTGCCCCGCCTGCGCCATGGCCACCCCGAGATGGCCCACCAGTGTCGTCTTGCCCTCCAGCGCGCCGGGTGAAGTGACCAGAAGCGTCTTGCCGTCCCCGCGGGCGACGCCGAAAAGCAAGGCAGTACGAATCGCCCGGTACGCCTCGAATTCCTCGCCATGCGAAGCGAGCGGCACCTGGGGCCTCCGCCACAGCGCGCGGCGCCGCAAGGTCGGCACCGCTCCCAGGATCGGCACCCCAAGGAGCATCACGATCTCCTCCGCCGAACGCACGGTCTGGTCTCTCCAGTCCCACAAGAAGGCCAAGCCACCGCCCACCATCAGTCCCAGGACCAGCCCGATTCCCAGAATCCGCATCATCGGAGAGGCAGGCTCGGCAGCGGGCACGGCTTTCTCCAAGACATAGACGTCCACACCGCTCTGTCCCGAGTCGGCGGGCACCTTGCTGATCTGCTCGCACAGGCTACCGTACTGCTTCTCCAGGATATCACACTCTGAGACCAGCAGGGTGTGCTCGGCGTTATCCTTCCCCACTCCCTGGATCTTGGCCGCCTCTCCAGTATACTCGTCTGTCAGTGCCTTCTCTCGGCCTATAGCATCGGCCATGAGGGTGTTGGCCAGTTCCATGTACTTCGGCATGAACTCCATCTCGAGTTCTCTGATTCTCTGCACGAGTCGGCCTTCCCGGTTCTGCAAGAGGGTAATCTGCGACCTCTGAACAGGGCCGCCCGCCAGCAATTCCTCGAGCTGCAGACGTGTCTTATCCAGCTCTTCCGTCGCCCGGACCCATTCCGCATTGTCCACGGTGATACCCACCGCACTCTGCTGCCCGTACACGTACTGCCGAAACTTGTTGGGATCCTCTTGGAGTGATTCGAGTCGCTTTTTGAATGAATTCAACTGGATGAGCTGAAGCCGCATCGTGACCAACTCCTGTTTCAGCAGCTCCAGGGTGCTGGAGATGAGACTGCCGCGGTCGCCTTCGGCAATGCCGGGAGTCCTCTCTTCCGCGACCTTCAGCGCGAGGCGTTTACGCTTGAGTTCCTCGGATGTGGCCGTAAGCTGCTTGTTGAGATTGGCCAGGAAGTCCGCGGTGTTGACTCTCTTGTTCTGCTCATGCCATCGGGTGTAGGCTTGTACGACAGCATTGACAATCGCCGCGGCACCTTCCGGCCACGGCGTTGACGCGCTGACACTGATGATGTCATCCTTGCCAACCCGCGCCGCAAGCTTACGGGTCAGGTCCTGCAGACTCCGGCCCGGGTTGCCGGAAACCGCGAGCACATTGGGATCGCTCAGGGCGACACGGACAATCACCGGGCTGGTGATCATGCTCGCCTGAGTCATCAGATTGGGCTTGCTGACCACGGGCAGCGGGATATCCGATTTCGATTGGGGGTTGGGGACCGAGACCAAGATACGCGATATGCTGGCGTACTCGGCCGGGAGTCTCCGGACATAAGCATAGGCGCCGCCCAGACCGAGCAGCGCCGCAAGCACAATGAACCACTTGCCGCGCCAGGCGATCCGGAACAGGCTGTCGCCGCCCCCACCATAGGGTATCGCCCCCGGATACGCCGCGACGATATTCTGGGCACTGTCTCCCATATCAAACTCGCGCGGTCCGGCACTCACCCATCTTCTCCAGGTCGGGATCTCTCATGAACAGGCTCCCTCCCCGTCCGCATCCATTGCGGCGTCCGGGACTTGACAGTCACAGGACTCATAGTTTATAATACAAGCAGGGAGGACGGGATGAGCCGTCCTCCCCGACCGGCTTCGTTGAGGATGAGGCGGTACCTCGGCTGAACTTCGCAAAGGGCCGATTCGCCTGACGAGGCCGGTTTGTCTCTATAAAGGCTGGCTCGAACATGAATGGTCGGTTGCGGCAATTCCTCTGTCCGGGCAGACTCCGTCCCCGTCGGCGTACACCCACCTGCGGGGCAACGACGTTATTCAGGCCGAATCACCTTTCGACCGGTTGTCTACCAGGCCGACGTGCAATCACGCCTCGACCGGACGGCGCACCAGCCGCAGACGAAACACACGGCCCTGGTTTCGGGAACAACCTTTGGCACTGTGCCGTGAAGAACCGCGCGGTCTCGTTGGACAGATGCGCACGGATGCGGCCGGGACTCCCAACGGAACACCTGCGGTGACTCCGTGGCAGGCGGTTG
>JALORE010000254.1 GCA_025459125.1 Planctomycetota bacterium
GTGATTGACGAGAGCGTGGGGTGGACTGGCTCGAGGCGAAGAGAGAACTCAGAAGACCGTTCCCGTGAAGCCGGCCGGGTGGCATGCCGACGGCTTTGCGTAGGCATGTTCGGCCCGGAAAGCCAGGCATGTCTACGAGGCGTAGACATGGCACCCGACAACAGATGGTTCTGATTGCCGGTTTCTGTTCGTCAACGCTCATGAAGGAGAGGGAGGAGCTTCGACCCGTGGATTGCGACAAGAGGACAAGACGCCGGGAGTTCGCAGGACGGTTTCTTGCGCTCGGGGGTATAGGGGTGGTTGCCTGTTCCGTGCCCCGTTTGTTGGCCGAACACACGCAGGCCCGCGCGGGGAAGTGGCGGATCGGGCATCATTTCTGGAATTGGGACCACGCCTGGAACACGGGGGAGTTTCTGGACCGGCGGCTGCAATTGACGAAGGAAACCGGCTACGAGGGGTTCGAGGCCAAGCCCGAAGAGATCGGCCGGTCGCCCGAGGAGGTCCGCGCGAAATGCCGGGCGCTGGGGATTGCCTGTGCGGCGATTGGAGGCAGCGTCAAAGAGGGACTCCGCTATGCCGCGGCCGCCGGGGCGGGGATCGTCCGGGCGACCTTTCCGAAGGAAGACACGAACCGCTGGGTGGACCAGGCCGGCGCGCGGGGCATCATCCTGGTCGTTCATCCGCACGTGGCCCAGCCCGGGACACAGGGTGCCGTGGAGACCCGCGAGGACCTGTTGCGCTACCTCGACGAGAGGCCGGGGGCGTTTGCCTGCCCCGATACCGGTCACCTGCTGCTGTGCGGCTCGGACCCGGTGCAGACCATCCGCGATCTGGGCGAACGCTGCCGGTACGTACACCTCAAGGACATTCGGCCCGAGCGTGTCGGAAAGAGACCGGGCGCCGGCGAGAAATTCTGCGAGCTGGGGACCGGGGCCCTGGATTTGAAGGGCGTTCTCCAGGTGCTCGCAGCGATCCGGTACGAAGGCTGGATCATGGTCGAGCGCGACAGCCGGGAGCCGGATTACATCGCGAGCGCACGCAACATGCGGAGCGTTCTGAAGAAACTGGGGTACTGACCGCCTGCGCCGGTGGGGTATACGACGAATCGTTGAGTATCTGCAATGGCCCTGCGCCGCTGGTTCCGTCTGCTTGCACTCGGTCGGGCGGCGGGGTAACATGATGGCCGTAGTGGGCGCCGGCGGGTGTCGGCGCCGCGTGGATGTATCGTTGCCTGGGTCCCCAGCGCGGAGTCCCGTGCGTGGGACAGCTTCAGGGGAGGACTGCCATGAGACGTTTGAGTCGTCGTTTGTTCCTGGAAGAGAGTCTGTTGGCCGCCGCCGCCACCGCCGGGATACCCCGCGTTTCGACGGCCGCCGAGCCGGAGAAGCAGAGCAAGAGCCCGAACGAGCGGCTGAGCGTGGCCGTGATCGGCGTGCGGAGTCGAGGCGGTGACCATGCCAAGGCTTTCGACTCGCGCGACGATTGCGTCCTGAGCTACATCTGCGATGCGGACTCCGCGATCGGCGAGAGGGTCGCCGGCCAGTTCAAGGGCAAGCCCAAGTTCGTCCAGGACCTGCGGCGGATCTTCGACGACAAATCGGTCGACATCGTCTCCATCGCCACGCCCAACCACTGGCATTCCCTGGCGGCCATCTGGGCGATGCAGGCGGGCAAGGATGTCTACGTGGAGAAGCCGCTGAGCCACAACATCAGCGAAGGCCGGCGGATGGTCCAGGTCGCACGCAAGTACAACCGGATCTGCCAGAGCGGCACGCAGTACCGCTCCACCGGCTCGAACCGCGCGGGAGCCCAGTACCTCCGGGAAGGCAAGCTCGGTCAGATCAAGCTGGCCCACGTCTGCACCTACCGGCCGCGGTCCTCGATCGGGCCGGCCGGCCAGTACACGCCGCCGCCGACGGTGGACTACAATCTCTGGGCGGGCCCGGCGCCGATGGAGATGCCGGTGCGGCGCAAGAGCTTCCATTACGACTGGCACTGGTTCTGGGATTGGGGCGGCGGGGAACTGGCCAACAACAGCGTTCACCCGGTGGACGCGATGCGCATGGTCACGGGCCTCGACGGCCTCGGCCGGGGCGTGCTCAGCTACGGCGGGCGCGTGGGCCTGGACGACTGCGCCGAGACTCCCAGCGTGCAGGTCACGATCCACGATTTCGGGACCATGACGGTCGTCCAGGAAGTCCGCAACCTCAAGACCGCCTCCCCGAAACGCGGCTCGACACTGATCGTCGGCACCGAGGGCTACCTCAGCGGCGGCTCCGGCGGTACGTCCGTCTACGACCCGGATGGCAAGCTGATCCAGAAGCTCTCCGGGCCCAACGAGGACCATTTCGCCAACTTCGTCAAGGCCGTGCGCAGCCGCAAGCGCGAAGACCTGAACGCGGATATCGAGCAGGGACACCTCTCGACCGCCGTGGTGCACGTGGCCAATATCTCGCAGCGCCTGGGCAAGCCCGCCTCGCCCAAGGAGATCCAGCAGGCCCTGGAGGCTCTCCAGGTAAATGAGAACGTCGTGGAGACGTTTGCGGAGATTCGCCAGCACCTGGCCGACAACGGTGTGGACACTGAAAAGACGCCCTTGACCCTGGGCCCCTGGCTTGAAATCAACTCGGACCGCGAGCGTTTCGTGAAGAACAAGGCGGCCAACGCCTTCCTGACGCGCGACTACCGCAAGCCCTTCGTCGTGCCGGCGGAGAACAGGATTTAGCCGGTTTGTCCGGAAGGAAGGGAGAAGGAACCTGATGCGATTCTGCGCGTTTGTGTTGATCCTGCTCCTGGCTGCCGCAGTTCAGGCGGCCGCTCCGTATCCGCCGAGTCCGGTGCTTGCCGGCATCGTCCTGGATTGGTCCACCCATCAGCGGCAGGCAGTGGGCAGCGACAACTGGCAGTTGACCTGGGCGGATGACGATCACCAGTACGGCGCCTGGGGCGACGGCGGGGGCTTCGGCGGCACCAATAACACCGGGCGGGTCGGCCTGGGCTTTGGCCGGATCGAAGGCACCTGGGACAACTACCGCGGCTTCAACGTCTGGGGCGGCCTGAACCCCGAGAATCCCGCGCAGTTCAACGGCAAGAGCTGGGGGACGATCTGCGTCGAAGGCGTCCTGTACTCCTGGGTGATCCCGGATGAGCCGGATACCGGCGGCGCACGCGATCATTACCGCTACATCCAGTTGGCCGCATCCACGGACCACGCCGCCCACTGGACCAAGCCGGATTGGCGCTGGTGGCGCCAGGACAACCTGATCATCCCCACGTTCCTGGTCAACGGCAAGAACAACGCCGGTGCCCGGGACGAGTATGTCTATTCCTATTTTATCCGGCCGCAGGACATCAACATCACGCACGCGGCCTTCGGCCTGAAGGTGCACCAGCCCGGCGCGGTCTTCCTGGCCCGGGTGCACAAGAGCAGTCTGTTCGCCGGCCGCGAGTTTTACGAGTGGTTCATCGGCACCACCGACGGTCTGCCGCTCTGGGGCCCCCTCTCGGCAAAGAAGCCGGTCTTCGAGAACCCCGAAGGAACCGGCTGGTGCATGAGCGTCTGTTACAATCCCGGCCTGGGCCGCTACCTGCTGGCAACCGAGCACACCACCTCGCACGCCGGCGTGATGTCCCTGTTCGATGCGCCGGAGCCCTGGGGGCCGTGGACGACCGTCAAGTACTGGACCGCGGACGACCGGTTCGGCCAGACCCGGCCCGGCAACAACCTGGACTGGGCGGACAACGTGTTCTTCTTTTCGTTTGCCCCCAAGTGGTTCAGCGAAGACGGCCGCACCTTCACGCTCGTCTTCACCGGCGGCGGCAGCGGCAAGAACAACGATTCGCTCAACACCGTCCGCGGGACCTTCCCGTTGCCGGTGCGCCGGCGGGCTCCCTTGCCCGGCCGGCCCGGCTCGTTCCCAGGCAATCAGGGCTGTTGACAGAAGGAGCGTTCGCATGTCATGGCGAGGAGCGCAGCGACGAAGCCATCTCAACCCCGGGACGGGAGATCGCTTTGCTGCGCATACCACGCCATAGCGGTGCTCTTTTGCGATCCTCTTCACTTGGACGTCCTTTTTTCGGAGTAATCTATGCTGAATCGCCGCAACTTCTTGAAGTGGTCCGCTCTGGGCGTCGCTGGTCTGACACTTCCGCAGGTCGCGCGGGCCGGCTCCGGTTCCCGGCTGAACGTGCTGTTCATCGCGGTAGACGATCTGCGCCCCGAGCTGGGCTGCTACGGCCATCCCGTGGTGAAGTCGCCGAACATCGACCGGCTCGCCCGCGCGGGCACGGTCTTCCGTCGGGCCTATTGCCAGCAGGCGGTGTGCAACCCGTCCCGGGCCTCCCTGATGACCGGTCTGCAGCCCGACACCCTCGGGGTCTACGATCTGCCGACGCATTTCCGCGACCGCAAGCCCGACGCCGTCACCATCGCCCAGCACTTCAAGGACCACGGCTATTACACCGAAGGCATCGGCAAGATCTTCCACACCGGCCACGGCAACCGGGACGACAAGCTCTCCTGGAGCGTGATGCGCAAGCACCAGCTTGCTCCGCGTCTCGGACCCGAAGGCCAGCGGATCGCGGCCCGGCAGCGGGCCGAGTTGAAGAAGTCGGGCAAGAACACCAGTCGCGCGCCCGGCCCGCCGTGGGAAGCTGCCGACGTGGACGATGACGCCCTGACCGACGGCTCCATCGCCGCCGGTGCCATCAAGATCCTGCGCGAGGTGAAGGACAAGCCCTTCTTCCTCGGCGTCGGTTTCCTGAATCCGCACCTGCCGTTCGTCGCGCCGAAGAAATACTGGGACCGCTACTCGGACAAGGACATTCGCCTGGCGGACAATCCGTACTTTCCGAAAGATGCCCCGTCCTATGCGACGCACGATTCCGGCGAGCTGCGGGCCTACTGGGGCATCCCGCCCAAAGGCCCGGTGAGCGAGGAGCAGGCCCGCAACCTGATCCACGGCTACTGGGCGGCCGTCAGCTATATGGACGCCTGCGTCGGCCGCGTGCTCGACGAGCTGGACCGGCTGAAGCTCCGCGACAAGACCGTGGTCATCCTCTGGGGCGACCACGGCTGGTTCCTCGGGGAGCACGGCATGTGGTGCAAGCACGCGAACTACGAGAACGCCGCCCACGCGCCGCTGATCATTTCTGTGCCCGGCCAGAAGCGTCCCGGCGCCGGGAGCCATGCCCTGGTCGAGTTCGTCGACATCTTCCCCTCCCTGGCCGATATCTGCGGCCTGCCCCAGCCGCCGGGACTCGACGGCCTGAGCTTCAAACCGCTGCTGGAAGCGCCGGACCGCCCTTGGAAGAAGGCCGCGTTCAATCTCTATCCCCGCACGATCCCCGGCCGGGGGGACGGCATGGGCCGCAGCATCCGCACGGACCGCTACCGCCTCGTCGAATGGACCGTTCCCAACACCGACTTCCGGGAGTACGAGCTCTACGACCACGCCACCGACCCCGGCGAGAACGCGAACCTCGCGCTGCGACCCGAACACCAGAAGCTCGTCCGGGAACTGGCCGATCGCCTGCACGCCGGTTGGAAAGCCGCACTGCCGTAGCCAGGGCGCGAGTCTGTCATGGCGCGGGGCGCGGCTTGTTGGTAGTGACGCCGTAAGGTGTCTTCTGGATGTGCCCTTACGGGCCCACGACCAATCAAGACGTTCGGTCCATTCGGCTTCGCTCCGGGCAAACTCTGGAGGCTGCCGCCCGGATGAGTTCGGAGTTGTCACAGTCCCTGGCAGATTGCCCTCTTTTCGCTTGCTTTCATGGCCAATTTGTGCCAGAATACTTGTATCCGCCGGAATGAAGCGCCGTTGGCGAAGTGGTCGGGAACGGGAGGGCTGGAGGCCCGCGGCGGCGCGGAAAATGTGGAGAAGGGTATCTGAAACCGTTGGTGTGCCGCGACCTCGGCGTCGTGGTGACATCGTGTGTGGTCAGCGTTTCTGTTCAAGGGATGGAGGTCGTTATGTTGCACCCTGAAATGACAAGTGTGTGTCGGCGCGCGGTCTGGGCCGGGGGTTTGTGCCTGGTCCTGGCCGGGCTCGCGGCTGCCCAGGTCGTGACCATCAGTTTCCAGAACGGCGTCAACGGCTACAACGGCACGGTTGACCGCCAGATCGGCGAGAGGGACGTCGATCAGAAGGACGGGATCACCGTCGCGAACTACTTCCTGGATGGGTACAAGCCGGATAAGAGCTCGCCCGATGCGCAGGGACTCGTGCGGTTCGATGGCGTCTTCGGAGCCGATCCGAACCAGATTCCGGCCGGGGCGACCATTCTGAGCGCCGAGTTGGTCGTGACAACCAGCCAGGTGGGCAATGCCCAGACGGGCGGTCCCTACGGCGTCGCGGGCCTGCTCCAGGCGTTCGATAGCCAGACGTCCTACTTCGTGAGCTTCGCCACCGTGACCACCGATATGGGCAGCCGCGGCGCCTGGTGGCAGGATGGCTCGGCGACCCGGCCGGTGGGCGGCTACGGCGCCCAGGCGCAGGGCGCCGCGAGCAGCGCCAACGTGGCCTCGGTCGTGCAAGCCTGGGCGGACGGGGCCCCGGCCCATGGGTTCGTCATCCAGGCGGGCACGAGCGACTCGTCCAAGACGCAGGCGAACACCGTGGACGGCTGGTCGATCTGCACCACGGGCTCGCTCCTGACCAACGAGCGGCCGCTGCTGAAGGTCTCGTATACGACCGCTCCGGTCGTGAGGAACACGTTCCAGAACGGGCTCAAGGGATATGAGGGCACGACGATGGCCCTCGTCCGCAGCGGCGCGAATGCTCTGATCGCGGACACCACCGCCCCCACCAACCCCGAACGGACCGAAGATGGCTTGACCCTCAACCAGACGTACCTGGACGGGGTCCAGTTCTCCGATGCCGCCGGCAACACCAGCTCGCCCGACGATCTGGCCCTCCTGAAGTTCGCCAATGTGTTCAGCGCGGAGCCGAATCACGCGCCGCCGGGTGTGCCCGTGGCCAAGGCGTGGCTGGTGATGACGACCGGGGAGAGCAACGCGAATGCTCACACCGTCGGTCCCTATGCGGCGTTTCCGCTGCTGCGGCCCTGGGACCTGACCTCGCTGCACTCATCCTTCGGCGCGGTCAACGGCTTGCAGGTCGATGATGGCGACATCGGCCCGGCCCTGGCTTCCCTGGTCGGCTTCATCCGCGGCTCGGAGGTCTGGTTCGACGTGACCGCCTACCTGGAAGCCGTCCGCACCGGCACGCCCGACTACGGGCTCGCCGTGCAGGCCAACGGCACCGCCGACGGCTGGATGATCCACACCACCGGCTCGACGACGATCGACGCCCGTCCCCGCCTGGTGGTCTACTCGGGAGACCTGGCGACCAAGTGAGTCCAGAGTGACGGACCCGCCCGCGGCCCGGGGACCACCCGCCAACCGTCCCCCGCCCGCCGCCTTCCGCGTCCGTTGCAGGAGCACGGCTACTAATCACGAAAGGGTGGTCCAACCTCTGTTGGCCACCCTTTCTTCTTTGGATCACTCCGGAGGCCGTTTGCTCATTTCAGTCTGAGATAAAGCACGGCATCCCCAGATCCCTTCTTTTCTCCTTGGCCTCCGTGCCCTCCGTGGTTCGAAAGCTCTTCTCCCTCTCAACCGCCGATTACACCGATTTCCGCAGATTCTCAATCGACTACTGACTACTGGCTACCGACAACTGATTCATAACCACGGAGACACGGAGGGCACGGAGAAACCAGAAGACGCCGGACAGAAGACAGAAGATCGGGGACAGCAGGCGGGAGGCTGCAGGGGTGGAGACGGGGGGACGGAGAACTGGAGTCGGAGAATTGGGAACTCCTCTTCAACCGCCGATGAACGCCGATTGACCCAGCCCGGCCTCGGGCCGCGCCCTTGGCCGGAACCAAAGGCGTATCGAACGGTGGGCTCCTTCGACTGCCGCCACGGCGTGTAGCAAGAACATGCCAGGCGTGATCCTGACGAGAGCTTCAGACCCCAGCGAGACCCCCGCTGTTCAATGACGTACAGTCGGCCTTCGTGGCTCGCCTGTCATTTTTCTTGCCCACACGCCGTGGACGCGGCTGCCCCTGTCCCTGATTCACGGTGGCCACCACAGAACAAGTCAAGTACCTCCACCAGAGGTGGAGGCTTGTAATGTGAACCGCTCAAAGCGGGTTGTTTGGGAGCCGCCTGCGGCGGCGGTCAATCGAACATCTTCATCTGATCCAGCCGGCGATCCTCTTGTTCCTGTCGCTGGATGTACTCGCGAATCACCTTCTCGTCCCGGCCGACGGTGGACACAAAGTACCCACGGGCCCAAAAGTGTTCGCCCGTGAAGTTCCTCTGCCGACCGCCCGCGGTGCGGGCGATGTGGATGGCGCTTTTGCCTTTGATGAACCCGATCACCTGCGCCACGGCGTACTTGGGCGGGATCGCGATCAACATGTGCACGTGGTCCACCACCAAGTGCCCTTCCAGAATCTGGCTCTCCTTCTGCTGAGCCAGTTGCCGAAACACCTCCCCCAGGTGCTGCCGCAACTGTTGGTACAGTTTCTTGCGCCGGCACTTGGGGATGAACACCACATGGTATTTGCATTCCCATCTCGTATGCTTTAGGCTCTCGTAGTCGTCCATCAGATCTCCTTTCTGTGAAACTTTGAGCGGTTCACAGTCCGTGAGTCTGGTGGACGACTCCTGTATCTGTCAAACTCTGGGAGTCCCCCGGCAGAGCCGGGGGGTTACCTCTGTTACTTAACAAAGCCGCCGCATGAAGATCTGGAAGCGTCTTTCAGTTGTTGGGAGTTAGCAATAAAGATCTCCAACTGAGAACTGACAACTGAAAACCGACAACTGCCTGCCATCGTTCCATCAACATTCCCCCGCCGAGAATCGCCTGTACCAAGCCGATACCCGGTCGGACAGTACGACGGCCGGACGGGTGGACAGGAAGAGCGGCCTCCCGCCGCTCTCTTGTCGCTCGTCACAAAGATGCTCTTCCGGCATCTTTCCTCTTGCTTCTGCCGCCAGCCTCCGCAAGAATACTTCCATCTGCTTGGATGGAGCATCTTTGGCGAAGTTGTAACGAAACGGTTGGTGCGAGGCGGCACGGAAAACAAGGGTAAGAAGGTACGTGAACGCCTTTAAGTCTCCCAGAGAGGCAGAGAACCGGATGAGCCGCAAGTCGCTGCTGAATGAAACAAGCGAGTTCTACCTGAAGTCAGGTGACTACAATGGCATGCCCGTTTCTTTGCTGGTCGAGCGCTACGGCGAGATGAACGTAAGAGACTGGTTATCCGAGTTGATTTCCGAAGGCCTTATCTCGGTGGTGTTTGGTGACTATCACCCCAACCCACACATAAAGGCCCTCCCTTCGGAACCTGAGTCGGAGCAACTTGGGAAACTCAATACGCGACTCTTCCAAAGAGCGTGTGTGTACCCAAACGGGAAACACCTGTCTGAGGTCATTGATCATGCGGCATTTGCTGGCCGGCCGTTCGACTTTTGTCTGGCTCTCGGGGAGCCTCAGTTGATTCACAAGAGCTTCGACCTCTCCATTTTGGAGGCTTACCGAAACGACCCGCGCTACTACTACACCTGTGATGACATCCACGGGCAGATCAGTGTCGTGGATGAGTTTTCGCGAACAGACACAATGAAGGCTTCAGACCAGGTGTTCTTGGAGACCTTCGGGTTCTCATTTGATGAAGCCGGCCATCTTCATGTGGCTGCATTTCTCAGATACTTATCTAAGCTCAGTCCGGAGCATCAACAAGTGTGGTCCTCAAAGCACGTGAGTGGCGAGACGTACCTGCATCCAGATTACTATCGTACCTCGATAATTGGCGATTGGCCCGAGCGGCTCTCTCTGTACCAGGCCGTCTTGCTGGAGATGAAGACAATCAACGAGATCTGTGCGGCCATCGGGCGCGCACCACTCTTCAAGGATGACTATGCTGAGAACCGCCGTCCACGTGCGTTCGGCTATCTGCTTCGACCTACTTTGAAGGAATACAATGACTTCATCCATCTACTCGACAAGATGCTGTCAGAGAATATCAGCAGGGAGTTCTTCAAGGATGATGTCTCTTTCGAGAGCGAAGAACAGCGAA
>JALORE010000035.1 GCA_025459125.1 Planctomycetota bacterium
GAACGATCCGTGAGAGCCGGATGCGGGAAAACCGCCCGTCCGGTTCGAAGAGGGGGGACTGAGCGGCGACGTCGTCGCTCAGTCCTCTACTCTACCGAGGCATAATCCTTGTGGTTTCAATGCCTTATGTCATGCTCTGGCGGAAATCTGCCCCGGAAAGCAAGATTCCAACAGGTGGTAGTACGAAGACCGGATGAGCCACATTTCGGTTAAGCCGAGCGCGGCGAGGTCGCGCGGGGTCTGCCTGGGTTCTTTGCGGCGGCGAGAGTTTCTCTTATATTGCGCCATTTGTCACAATACTGGAGGTCGCACGCTGGCCATAGCAGCCGCATGGTCTCCAAGCCCATCCTACCTGCTCAGACCGCCAGATCGTCCAGGTCCCTGAAGACCGTCAAGACCGTCAAAGATCGTCAAATACAGAAGTTGACGATCTTGACGATCTTCACGTTTTTCGCGTAATTTCGGCCCTTTTCCGGTTTGAAGATCGTCAACTCTGGAACTTGACGATCTTTCCCGGCGGCGGCCGGAACCGCACCGCGGGGATCGCCTTTCGACCGGGCGGTCGGGGGCATCCGGGTGGCGTTCGGACCACCCCGGGCGTTTGGACCCTCCGTCCCGGCGGCTCGGCGTATGACATAATGCCGGCTCACCCGGTTGAAGGCATATAAGTACGGAAACACCGGATGAGCCGGAATTGCCGACCAGGGGGCTCTGGCGTGGGGCTGGGAAGGGGGGTACAATGGGCCTCAATACCCAGATTCGGTAATCTGGGGTCCCCCGGAGGCGGATCTTCGTAGGGCGAGCGTCCCCGCTCGCCTGAAAGTCGTGCGGGGACGCACGACCTACGAGGAGGGGTGCTCGGGTGTCCACTACCGTCGGCGTTGGTCAGAACTTGATCGGGGATGATGTGATCCTGTCGAATATCGAGATTCAGCGGGCGTTGGATGAGGGGCGGCTGGTGATCGAGCCGGAGCCGGGGCCCCGGCGGCCGGAGAAGGGGGCGTATTGTCCCTACGATACCCACGCGGTGGATCTGCGGCTGCACCGGGAGATCATCGTGCCGCAGGCGGGGCCGTATCACTATGATGTGTGCGAGCGCGGGACGCTGTCGGAGGTCATCGGGCGGCATTCGCAGCGGTTTACGCTGACGGAGGAGAAGCCCTATGCCCTCCAGCCGCAGCGGTTTCTCCTTGGGCGGACGCTGGAGCGGATCGAGTTGCCGGTGGACCGGGGGATGCCGCACCTGGCGGCCCGGATCGAGGGCAAGAGCAGCCGGGCCCGCTGCGGCCTGATGGTCCATTTCACCGCCCCGACCGTTCACCCCGGCTGGGCGGGGCCCCTCACGCTGGAGATGATCAATCTCGGGCCTATGACGCTCATCCTGCGGCCGGGTATGCCCATCGCGCAACTCATCATCGAGGAAGTCCGCGGCGAGATCTTCCTCAACCCCAGCGAGTTCCACGGCCAGTCCACGCCCGAAGGACTGGCGTAGGACTTGGCCGTGCGTGCGGCCACTGCGCTTCGCGTTGAGCGGAATTCCGGCGATACCGCCCGCGGGGGGTCTGTTGACACGAAGGACCGTAGGCGGCGGTACGCACCCGATGGGCGCGGCCAGTCCGGTGACTTAGCTCAAGACCGCCGTGTTTTTGGGTTGGCGGTCTTGGCGGTCTTCGGGAAATTGAGCCCAAGAAGGGTGTGCAGGTACCAGTACCAGGGCGTTCCTGGCGTTCTTCGTAGGGCGAGCGTCCCCGCTCGCCTTTGGTGAGAGCGTGGAACTACCACGCGAAGACGCACGGCTTGGGGGCGAAAGGGTCCCCATGCGCAGCTTGGCGATGGTGGGTTGCCCGCGCGTAGGACCATCGAGGGGTCCCCAACGCGATACGTCGCGTTGGGGGGCCCCGGCAAGGCCTTCGGCTTTGACGATGCCACCCGGGTAGAGTCCTTCTCGGGACGTTGCGATCACTCTGACGCTCGTGCCACTTGCCCTTGACAAGAGGGAGGGGCATATCATAAGATAGTGCCGTGGTATGGTTTCGGTGGCCGATCCGGTTTGGTGGAGGAGCATCGGCAACGGAGAGCCCGTTCGACATCCTGGGCAGGGGCGCAAAGCGTCATGGCGTGTGGCCGGCGCGCTTGCGGCAGGCAATTCTTTCACTAAAGGAGGACGCGTGGATACCCAATTCACTCTCTCGTGGTCGTGCTGGCCCTGAGTGCGTCCGTCGCTCGTGCTGACGGTTTGCCAAATCTGACTGGGAAGGAGAAATACGATGAAAAAGATCCAAGTTTTTGTGGTGCTGGCCTGCCTGGTCGCGGCGGCCAACGCCTGGGGAGTACCGTTCAAGGACGACTTCAACCGGTCCGACGGCGCGGTCGGGAATGGCTGGACGATTCTAACGAACGGCACCGTCACATCCACCATTAAGGATAACGAGGTTCTGGTGGCCGGGACCGAGGCCACGGACTGGGCGCGGTGCGGCATCCAGCGGGTTGTCGTCGGAGAGACGAAAGTCTCCTGCGACGCCAAGTGGGACCAGTCCTTTAACTTCCACTTCCGGATCGATGCGCAAGGCAGCAGTGCGTTCGTCGAAGCGTATACCTGGCCCGGCGGCGCCCTGCAACACGCCAATTCCGCCGACGGCGGTTGGCCGGGCTGGGTCGCGTTCGCCGGCCCCAATGCCCAGACCAATGCCGGGCAGTACAACCACATCGAGCTGGAGGTCACGCCCGGCAAGGTCACCGTCACCCTGAACGGCAAGCTGGTCGAAGTCCTCAACAATGCCGGCTTCACCTCGACCATCCGGCAGGTGACGCTCGCCAGCGACGCCGCGGCCGGCACGACGGGAAGCATCCACATCGATAACGTGCTGATCGGCAAGGTCGTCGCGGGCAAGCCCACGGACCCGGTGCCGGCGGATGGCGCCACCGATGTCCCATTCGACCCGGTGCTGAGCTGGACGGCCGGCGCGTTTGCCAACACGCACAACGTGTACTTCGGCGCCAGCTTCGCCGATGTCAACACCGCCACGGTTCCGGCCAGCGCCGGCCAGACCGGCACGACCTTCGCGCCGACGGCGCCCCTGGAATTCGGCAAGACCTATTACTGGCGCGTGGATGAGGTCAACGCGCCGCCGAGCAGCACGGTATTCAAGGGCGACGTGTGGAGCTTCACGGTCGAGCCGTACGTCTATCCGATCACCGGGATCACGGCCACCGCGTCCAGCCAGGAGAAGGCCTCGACCGGTCCGGCCAATACGATCAACGGCTCCGGCCTGACCAACAACCTGCACTCGACGAACCCCGACGCGATGTGGGTCAGCCTCATCACCAGCCCAACGCCGGCCTGGATCCGGTACGACCTGGGCCGGGCCTACAAGCTCCACGAGATGTGGGTCTGGAACCACAACACGGAATTCGAGCCGGTCCTCGGCTACGGGTTCAAAGAGGTGACCATCGAGTACTCGATGGACGGGACGACCTGGACGTTGCTGAAGGACACGCAGTTCGCGCAGGCGCCGGCGACGCCCGGTTATGCTCACAACACCACCGTGCCGTTCGACGGCCTGGTGGCCCGGTACGTCCGGCTGACCGCCAAGAGCAACTGGAGCATGGTCGGTCTCAAGCAGTACGGTCTGGCGGAAGTGCGGTTCTACTACATTCCGGTCGAGGCGCGGTCGCCGCAGCCGGAAAACAATGCCAAAGACGTCAGCCTGGACGCGACGCTGAACTGGCGGCCCGGCCGCGACGCGACCTCGCACCAGGTGACCCTCGGCACGGACCGGGCAGCCGTGTCCGGTGGGACGGCGGCGTCCCAGAAGGTGACCGAGCACAGCTTCGTCCCCGCCGGGCTGAATTTCGGCACGAAGTACTATTGGAAGGTCGACGAGATCGGGACCGCCACCTATCCGGGCAGCCTCTGGAACTTCACGACGAAGGAGTTTGCCGTCGTCGATGATTTCGAGAGCTACACGGACAATGAAGGCGGCCGGATCTACGAGACCTGGGTCGATGGCTGGACCAATGGCACCGGCTCGGTCGTCGGTTACCTGCAGGCGCCGTTCGCGGAGCGGACCAACTTCCACGGCGGCAAGCAGGCCATGCCCTTCGAGTACAACAACGTCAAGACCCCGTTCTACTCCGAGGCGACGCGGGCCTTCGACACCACCCAGGATTGGACCGGCGGCGGCGCCACCACCCTGGCGCTGTGGTTCCGCGGCTTCCCGCTGGGTTTCGTGGACAAGGGCAACAATGCCTTCTCCGTGACCAGCACCGGCAGCGACATCTGGAACAACTCCGACCAGTTCCGCTTCGTCTACAAGCAGATCAACGGCAATGGCTCCGTCATGGCGAAAGTCGACAGCCTGACCCGTAGCGATGCCTGGACGAAGGCGGGCGTCATGATCCGGGAGACGCTCGAAGGCGGCTCCAAGCACATGACGATGGCGGTCACCCCGGACAATAGCTGCTCGCAGCAGTATCGCGCCGCCACCGGCGGTGCCAGCGCCAGCACCAACTGGACCGGCACCGCGGTCAAGGCTCCCTACTGGGTTCGGGTCACACGGACCGGCAACGCCTTCAAGACGGAGAGTTCTCCGGACGGCAAGACTTGGACGGCCCTGGGAACCGATCAGACCATCATCATGGCGTCCAACGCCTACATCGGCCTGGCGGTCACCAGCCACAACGCCAATGCCTACAGCACGGCGGAGTTCTCCAACGTGGCGACCACCGGCGGCGTCACCGGCGCCTGGCAGACCGCGTCCATCGGTGTAACGCAGAGGAGCAACGGCGTGGCGCCGCTGTATCTCACGGTCGAGGACAAGGCCGGCAAGAAGAAGACCGTGGTCAACCCGGATGCCGGTGCGGTGACCCAGGGTGCGTGGACGCAGTGGAAGATCGCCCTGAGCGACCTGACGGGCGTCAACCTGGCGGCCGTCAAGAAGCTCACGATCGGGGTCGGCGACAGCGCCAGCCCGAAGGCGGGAGCGGCGGGCATGCTGTACATCGATGACATCGTCTTCGGCACGCCGCTGGTGCAGGACCTTACCAACCTGATTACCAACGGCGGGTTCGAAACGGGCGCGGCGGCACCGTGGGGCAACTACGGCGCCCTGGGCTCCATTGCCGTGGTGAAGGACTGCGTCGGGGCGGCGGTTGCCGAAGGTCCGATCGAAGGGACCTACTGTCTGAACGTGAAGGTCTCCGCCGCGGGCACCAACTTCTGGGATGCCGGCTTCAACGTCTCCCCGTTGCCGGCGTTTGCCAAGGGTACGAAGTACACGTTCTCGGCTTTCCTGAAGGTCAAGAGCGGTACGGGCAAGGTCAACATGAAGCCCGAGCATGCGGGCGGCAACTACGAGGGCTACGGCGAGTCGCAGTTCACGATCACGGACAAATGGGTGGAATACCATGTGACCACCCCCGTGTTCACGGCCGACGTGAGCCCGATGGCGTTGACCTTCCACATTGCCTTCCAGGCGCAGGAGTTCTGGGTGGACAACGTGAAGCTCTATGAGGGCGATTATGTCCCGACCAAGTAGAGCGGTGGTGTAAACGCGGCTCCGGCGGTTGTGCCGCCGACAGGTGCCGCAGCGGTCCTGGAGCATCATTCGGGGCCTGTACTCTCGGGTACAGGCCCCGGTGTTTTTCCGTCGGCGCCCGGGTGGCATCGTCAAGCGCAGCTGGGCCAGGGCGGATTCCCTGTGCGATGCCACCCAGTGAGCACCTTCCCCATGTCCCTCTTCAAGACGTGGCGTTGGCCCGGGAATTTTATGCGCGGGGTCTTGACGCCGGCGGGCGCGAATGATAGCATCGAAGGTTTGTTTTTTATGGGAATCCAAGGAGTTGTTCCGTGCAACAAGCTATCGCAAAAGCCGATGCTCTGATTGAGGCGATGGGCTACATCCGCGCATTTCGGGACCGCATCGTGGTCCTCAAACTCGGCGGCAGCGTGCTCGATGACGAGGCCGCCCAGCGGAACCTGCTGACCGACGTGGCCTTCATGTCCACCGTGGGCATGCGGCCGATCATCGTCCACGGCGGGGGCAAGGCCATCACCCGTGCGATGAACGAAGCGGGCCTGGAGCCGGTCTGGGTCCAGGGGCGCCGCTACACGGACCAGCGGACGCTCAACATCGTCGAGCACGTGCTGGTGCGGACGGTCAACGAGCCGATCTGCCGGATTCTCGAAGAGGTCGGCTGCAACACGATGGGCCTGCACACGCTCAGCAGTTGCGTGCTGACCGCTGAGACGCTGCGCCTGCCGGGCGAGGACGGGCGCAAGATCGACCTGGGCCTGGTGGGCAAGGTCACCGAGGTCAATGCCAAGCTGCTCCAGACGCTCTGCGCGGACGGCACGATTCCCGTCATCTCCTCCACCGCGATGGACAAGAACGGCGGCAAGCTGAACGTCAACGCCGACACCGCCGCCGGCAAAGTGGCGGCCGCGGTCGTGGCGGAGAAGCTCGTCATGGTCAGCGACACGCACGGCATCCGCCGTGACATCAACGACCCGGCCAGCCGGGTCTCCAGCCTCAACGAAGCCCAGATCAAGGAGATGATCGACGCCGGCATCATCACGGACGCGATGTTCCCCAAGGTCGAGGCCTGCCTGATCGCCTTGGAGGCGGGCGTCAAAAAGGCGCACATCGTCGACGGCCGGATGGACCATTCGCTGCTGCTCGAAATCTATACGGAACAGGGCATCGGCACCGAGATCGTCAGGGGCTGAGCCCATCACGTCGAGAGATTTGCCCAAGGTGCGATGGTGAGGATCACGAATACATTGTTTGCTGAAGTGACCGGGGAGGGCGGTTCCCTTGAGCGCGGGCTCAAGGGACCGTTGAGGCGCTGCGCCGCGGCAACGTGAGCTAACGACAACGCGAAGGAATCGATCGGCAGGATCGTGAGGATATCATGACAACACAAGAGACGATTGAACTGTTCAACAAACACGTGATTGGCAATTACGGCCGGCTGCCGCGGGTCATGGTCAAGGGCGAAGGCTGCTATCTCTGGGACGCCGACGGCAACAAGATCCTGGACATGTTCCCCGGCTGGGCGGTCAGCGGCATCGGCCATTGTCCCCCGAAGGTGGTGGCAGCGGTCCGCCGGCAGGTGGGCGAGCTGATCCACATTGACAACACGTTTTACTCCGAGCCGCAGGGCCGGTTGGCCCAGATGCTCAGTACGCGGGCCTTCGGCGGCAAGTGCTTCTTCTGCAACAGCGGCGCGGAAGCCAACGAGGCGGCGCTGAAGCTGGCCCGGCTGTACACGCCGAAGGAGAAGTACAAGTTCATCACCTGCGAAGGCAGCTTCCACGGCCGGACGTTCGCGACCGTGACCGCCACGGCGCAGCCGAAGTATCACGAGGGCTTCCTGCCGCTGCTGCCGGGCTTCGTCTACATTCCGTTCAACGACGTGAAGGCCCTGGAAGCGGCCTTCACGGACGAAGTGGCCGCGGTGCTGGTCGAGCCGATCCAGGGCGAAGGCGGCATCAACGTGGCCAAGCCCGAGTTCCTGCAGGCGATTCGCCGGCTCTGCGACGAGAAGGGGGCGGTGATGATCCTGGACGAGGTGCAGACGGGCATGGGCCGGACCGGCAAATGGTTCGGCTATCAGCACTTCGCCGTCGAGCCGGACATCATCACACTGGCCAAGACCCTCGGCGGCGGCGTCGCCATCGGTGCGATGATGGCCAAGCCGGAAATCGCCGCCTGCCTGGTGCCGGGCAAGCACGCCTCGACGTTCGGCGGCAACTCCCTGGCCTGCGCCGCCGCGATCGCGACGATCGAGACGATCGAGGAGGGCAAGCTGCTTCAGCACGCGGTGGACATGGGCCGGTATACCCAGGACAAGCTGCGGACCCTGAAGGAGAAGCACTCGGTGATCGACCACGTGCGCGGGATCGGCCTGATGATCGGCATTCAGCTCACGTCCCCCGGCGCCCCGATTGTCAGCAAGTGCCTGGAGAAGGGCCTGCGGATCAACTGCACCCATGACACGGTGATTCGTTTCATGCCGCCGATGATCGTGACGAAGGAGCAGATCGACGAGGCGGTGAGCATTCTCGACAGCGTCCTGTCGGAGGTTTAGCGATGGAAGACTTTCTCGCGATCAGCGAATGCTCCGTCCCGGAGCTGCGCGAGCTGCTGGCGGAAAGCAGCTCCCTCAAGGCGTTCTACAAGTCGGGGCAGCGCGACCTGTGCCTGGCGGGCAAAACACTGGCCATGCTCTTCGAGAAGCCGAGCCTGCGGACACGGCTGAGCTTCCAGGTGGCGATGACGGACCTGGGGGGCCATCCGATCTACGTCAAGCCGGAGGACATCGGCGGCATCGGCAAGCGCGAGCCGGTCAAGGACATCGCGCGGATTCTGAGCCGGTACGTGCAGGGCATCATGGCGCGAACGTTCGAGCACCAGACGGTCCTCGACTTGGCCCGGTACGCGGATGTGCCGGTGATCAACGCGCTGACGGACTGGTCGCACCCGTGCCAGGCGATGGCGGACGTGCTGACGATTCAGGAGCACTTCGGCCGGATCGAGGGCATCCGGATCGCCTTCATTGGGGACGGCAACAACGTGGCCCGCTCCCTGGCCTTCGCCGCCGGCAAGCTGAACATGAGGTTGGTGGTCGCGTCGCCCGGGGGATACGAGCTGGACGCTGAGACGATCCAAAGGGCCAATGGGTTCACGCCCGATTGCACCGCGCAGGTCCGCGACCCCTATGCGGCCGTGGCCGACGCCGACGTGATCTACACGGACACCTGGGTCAGCATGGGCCAGGAAGATGAGAAAGCCAAGCGGCAGAAGGACTTCCAGGGCTACGTGGTCGACGCCCGGCTGGTCGCGGCGGCCCCGCCGCACGTGAAGATCATGCACTGTCTGCCCGCCTATCGCGGCTACGAGATTACTGACGAGGTCTGCGAGTCCCCCGGCTCGATCATCTTCGACCAGGCCGAGAACCGCCTGCACTTCCAGCGCGCTCTGCTCAAGAAGCTGATGGCGTAGTCCTCCGCCCGTTCGTGTTGGGTGGTTGCCCACGAGACCGGCGTGGGGGGAGTGCTCCGTCGCGGGCCCGGAGGTACTTCAGGATGGTGGCTCGTGGGGCGAGTTCGCCCGAGGTGGCGTAGCGGTCGATGCGTTTTTGCTCTTCGCCGATCAGCTCGGCCCGGGTGCCGGTGAGCCGGCCCTGCGAATGGGTCACCACCTCATCCCACGGCTGCGGCGCGCCGGGATGGCTGTAGAGCTTCAGGGAGGGGTATTCCTCCAGCGCAACGGTGACCATGGTCAGGAAGGCCCGCTCCTGGTGAAAGGGTGCTGAGACGACGAAGAGCCGCTCGTAGCCCCGGGCTTGGGCGAACCGCACGACCTTCTGGGACTCGATACGCGTGTGCAGGATTTCCGTCGGCTCCATCGGGACTTCCTCGATGGCCTCGGCAGGGATACCGAACTCGATCATCGCCCGGCGATAGGCGACGAGGCCGATATATCCGCTCTTGGGCGTGCCGTCGGAAATCAGGAGCTTCTGTACCCGCCCTTGTTCGAGCAATTCCCGGCCCGCGGCGAAGACAGACCCCTGATTCGGCTCCGTCTCGGCAAAAAGGTAGGCTCCCTCCACGACGCCGGCAGGCCGGACGTCCGCCATGATCCGCAGAAGCAACTCGGTGCTTTCACACGCTGGCATAGGCCGGAAGACTCAATCTCGAACCTTCTCCGGGGCACGGTGAGAGAGCTGGGGCCGCTCCCGTTCCACGGGTCGGCCGGCGCGGGCGGCTTTCTTCTTGCGCTTCTCGGCCCGCCGTTCGAGCAACGCGTGCAGAATGGCGGGCAGCTTCAGCGTGATGCCGGCGATATCCTGCGTCTTGAGCAGCCCGTTGCGTCGGGCCTTGGCGGCGATCCGCAGCAACTGCGACACGTTGTAGAAGTCCGCCCGGATGCGATTGCGAATCCGCTTGAGCTCACGCGGGCCGTACCGGTCGGAGAAGACGTGCCCGCCGATCTCCTCGTAGTAATAGCCGGGCGCGTTGTCGACGATGTCCTTCAACGGTGAGAACTTCTCGACCCGCAGCTTCTGGAACGTGATGGAATCCAGCCCGATTTCCCTGGCGAACTTCGGGATGTAGAGCATCTCTTCCTCGGTCTCGCCGACGTTGCCGTAGATGAAATAGCCGTGCAGATGGAAGTCGTACTGGGTCAGGACAGCGAAGGCGTCGCGGATCTGCTGCTGGGTGATGCCTTTCTGCAGTTGCTGGAGAATGCGATCGTGGGGCGACTCAACGCCGATCAGGAAGACGCGGAAGCCCGCCTGCCAGGCCTTGTCGAGGAGCCGGCGGTGTTTGGCGATGTCGATCCGGGCCTGGACCACGAACGTCTTGTGGATGTTGTTCGCGATGATCAGGTCGCACAGTTGCTCGGCCCGGCGCGGATTCGTGGCGAAGTTGTCGTCGCTGAAGAGCACGAAGTCGGCGGTGATCGTCTTGAGCTCTTCGATCACGGACTCGAGCGGCCGCTCGGTGTACTCGCGCTTCTGGCCCAGTGGATTGAGGCTGAAGGTGCAGAACTTGCACTTGAACGGGCAACCCCGCGCCGTCAAGACCGTATCGAAGGTGTGGCGGCTGAACCGCCTGCCATTCTGGCCCCAGTAGTACTCGTGGCGGCGCAGGGAGCGGTCCGGGTAGGCGATGTGCGTCAGATCGGGCAGGACCTGGTTCTCGTTGTGCACGATCCGTCCGTCGCGCCGGTAGGAGAGTCCGCGGATGTCCTCGTAGGGGACCCCCGTCACGACCTGCTTGATGATCTCCTCGCCCTCGCCCCGAACGACGGCATCGACATTCGGGCAGCGTGCGAACACCTCCTCGACCTGGAGCGTGGCCTGGTAGCCGCCCACAACGGTGGTGACTTCCGGGGGCAGTTGGGCGATGAGATTGCAGACCTGCTCGAAGTGCGACTGCCAGACCGCGGTGATGCAGAGCAGGTCGATCTCGTTGCGGATGAAGGCGCTGAGTGCCCGGGGATCCTGAAAGGGCTTCTCGTGCCGCAGGTCCAGAATGGTCACCTTGCCGACCAGATCTTTCATGCTGGCGGCGATATACTCCAAGCCGGTGGGTGGAAACAGCCCCCGGGCATCGGTCGAACGCCCGACGTACGGATTCAAGGCCAGAACATGCTTGTACTTCATGCTCGCAGTGTAGGCCCCAGGGGGGGCAAATGCAAGCGGATAACCCCGGGGTGATAAAATATGGACCGGCGCGGCGGAATCGGCTATAATCCGCGCACGGTCCGCGGGTGTCCGCGGGCCAACGATCGGTGGCTCGGAGCAAGGCTATGCGAAGGATTCTGGTGACCGGCGGCGCTGGGTTTCTCGGCTCGCATCTGTGTGAGCGACTCCTGCGCGAGGGGCACGACGTCCTATGCGTGGACAACTACTTCACCGGTCGCAAGAGCAACATCGCGCACCTGTTGGGCAACCCGCGCTTCGAAGCCCTGCGCCACGACGTGACGATTCCCCTGTACGTGGAGGTGGACGAGATCTACAACCTGGCCTGTCCCGCCTCGCCCATCCATTACCAGCTCGACCCGGTGCAGACCACCAAGACCAGCGTCCACGGGGCGATCAACATGCTGGGCCTGGCCAAACGGGTGAAAGCCAGGATCTTCCATGCCTCGACCAGCGAAGTGTACGGCGACCCGCAGCGGCATCCGCAGACGGAGGACTACTGGGGCAACGTCAACCCGATCGGCGTGCGCTCCTGCTACGACGAAGGTAAACGCTGCGCGGAGACGCTGTTCTTCGACTATTATCGGCAACACCGCGTGCGGATCAAGGTGGCACGGATCTTCAACACGTACGGCCCGCGGATGCATCCCAACGATGGACGGGTGGTCTCCAACTTCGTCGTCCAGGCGCTGCGCCACGAGCCGATCACGATCTACGGCGAGGGCAGCCAGACCCGCTGTTTCTGCTACGTGGACGACCAGATCGACGGCTGGATGCGTCTGATGGGCACCCCGGATGACGTGACCGGGCCGATCAACCTGGGCAATCCCCAGGAGACCACGATCCTGGAACTGGCCCGGACGATCATCGATTTGACAGGTTCGCACTCGCCACTGATCTGGAAGACGCTGCCGTCCGACGATCCCAGGCGACGGCGCCCGGACATCTCCCTGGCGGAAGAAGTCCTCGGCTGGCGGCCCCGGGTGTCGCTGAAGGAAGGCTTGCTCAAGACCATCGAGTACTTCGACGCATTGCTGCGCACGGACACGCTGCCCACCGAGCCGGAACGGCCGGCCGTGGCCGAAGTACGGCCCCGAGCGGGTCGGACCTTCGGCGAAGTCGCCGCGCAGATCGCACCTCCGGTGCCCGTGGTGGCCGTCCCGCCGGCGCGTGGCAAAGACGGCACGCGCGTTCGCTCCGCACCGGCATCGGAACTGCTGCGTCCCGAGGCCGGTCCCGCCTGATACGGATTCGTACGGAAAGCGGATCACCTGACCGGTCCTTTCCAGGCCAGCAGTATGGCTCCGGCTGGCAGCCTCCGGCACACCCCGTTCGTAGTGACGCCGTGCGGCGTTATCCAGATTCTATGCCCTTACGGGGACACCGCCAACCCAGGTCTGCGGCCCAGATGCCGCCGCCCGGAGGATGGGGGCGATCAAAGCGCGGGCAGCGAGCTGTCCCCGTGCAACAGGCCGCCCCGCGCGGAATCGACGGTCACGGTGAATGAGCCGCTGCCTTGGACAATGAACTGGACGCGCACCGCCTCCATGCCGCCGATCGTCTCGAGGGGGACCCGCTCGGGCCGGCATTCCACGGCTGCGACCCGCTGGAAGAAGCGGTCGGTCACACGCCCGCTCGACAGGACCTGGACCGCCTCGCCGCGCAGCGAGACGACGTCCGGCGGGCTGATCCGATGGTCCACGTCCTGGGCCGTCCGCGTGGGCATGAGTCGCTGGTTCTCCACGGTTACCCAGACCTTGTACACGCGGTTGCCCAGCGGCGCGACGTTCACGTCGCCGATCCGCAGCAGGGGCATCGTGCCGGCATGGTACAGGGCGAATGCCATGTTGCGATGAATCTCCTCTTCGAGCAAGAACGACGGTGGGGTGCGTCCCCATTCTTTCCGCTCGCCGCCGATCTCGACGGCGCCGTAGGTGGGGTGGGGACACCTCTTCCAGGGGATGAAACCGTCGCCCAGCAGGACCTGCTTGATGAACTCCGCTTCGTCCTCATCGGACGGGGATTGGCCGTTCTTATACAGGTTGCGCGGCGTCCACATTTCGCTGGTGTAGGCCAGGATGCCCCGGGCGGCGTAGAGCCAGGTATCCTGATCGCCCCAGGTGGCGTAGAGGTCCTTCCAGCAGACGAGCGACCGATAGTAGGGCAGGATGCGCTCGCCGCGCTGGGCGATGATCTCCAGGAGCCGCTCGTCGGCGCTCTGCATGGCCCCGCCTTCCCGGCCGGGCCCGCGCAGGATCATGCCGCCGGAGTTGTGGTAGCACTGGCCCGCCGCGATGTTCGGGTGGGCCAGCACGAAACGGGCCACGGCCCGGGTCTCCGGCTGCGACAGCGGGTAGTCCCGGGCGCCGTACTGGAAGTAGTTCGGCTGCCAGTCGTAGGGATAATTGCGGTTCATGTCGTAGCCGCCGCGGCCGTCCTCGTTCGCCCGGCCGTCGCCGTCGTTATCGAGGCCTTCCCAGCCGAGCAGGGTGTACTCGCCCGGCTCATCCGGCTTGGCCCGGACCATCAGGTATTGCGGATAGTCCGGGTGGGGTTTCCAGCGGCCTTGCGGGTCCTTGATCCGCATCTGGGCGATGCAGCCGTCGCCGTTAAGGTCCTCGCAGTCGTCCTCGTCGGCCGTGCCGTCGCGGTCGTTGTCGACCGGCGCGGCGCCGCCGCGGGAAGACAGCGCCCCGTTGACATGGTGCAGCCAGTTGTCCCGGCCGTCCGGGTTTACCATGGGCACCAAATAGAACACGTAGTTGTCGAGCAGGGCGGTGACGCGGTCGAGCCGGCCGTACTGGTGGCACAGGTACCAGGCGGTATACGCGATGACTTCCCCGGCCTGCACCTCGTTGCCGTGGATGTTCCCGTCGGCGTACATGCCGGGCTTGCGGCTGGGATCGCCGACGCGCCGGGCCGTCACCTCCAAGCACCAGAGATCGCGGCCCTCGGTGGATTTGCCGAGCGAGTACAGCGCCGTGAGGTCCGGGAAGGCCTTGTGCAGGCGGGCCAGGATGGAGCCCAGTCCTGCGTGGTCGTAGTAGCGGTTCCAAGCAACGTCCACCTTCCGGACGTGCGGCGCGCCGAGGGCGGGCAGGGCACAATCCGCCGGATCGAGCGCCTCAGGTTGCCCGCCCGATTCCGCGAGCAGCAGTGAGCACGAGAGGATGGAGGTCACCAGAGCGACGCGAATCCTGGAAATCGATGTCATAGCGTTTGCCTTTTACCGTTGGCAGTCTCAAGTTTGAAGTTGGCAGACTCTTCACTTCAAACCTCAAACTTCACACTTCAAACTCCACTTCACGCACACATCAGACTTCTTCCTACCTGTTCTCCGCCGTGGTCTTGAGCAGCTCGATAGTCCCTTCCGCCCGGCCGCCCAGCATGGACACGACTTGGAACTGCACCTGCGACCGGTCGGCGACGCGGATCGTGCAGCGGACCTTGGCGGTGCCGCCGCTGCCGCGGATGGCCGGCAGGGATGTGGTCCGTGCCCCGGCCAGGAAACATGCGGGCTCCAGGTCCACGATCACCCGGGTCGGATACACTTCCTGGGTGGTTTCGCCGTGGGCCAGGGCGGTGGGCAGAAAGCCCGAGTTCACCACCTGGATCTCGATTTCGTAGATCGACTCCGCCAGCAGGTGGCACTCGACCTTGCCGATGCCGATGCGTGGCAGCCGCCGGGCCAATTCCGTCAGGAAGTCCCCCTGTTGGGTAGCGATCCCGGCCAGCAGCGCCGCCGGCGGATTTGTCTGGGCGAAGGGACGATAGCCGCCCACCTCGACCCGCCGGCCGGGGAAGTCGGGATGCTCGATCGTCTGCCAGGGGACGAACGCCTCCGGCGCATGCCGGTCGAACCAGGCCAGGTCCTGGCGCTGCTCGGCGCCGCGTTTCTCCTGCTCCTTTCGGGCGGATTTCCTGTCTCCCTTGGCGTCGTTCGGATCAGAAGACGAACCGGCGGCCGGCTTCTCTTCTTCATCTTCTGTCGTTCGTTTGCCGTCTTCCGTCTTCTTCGGTTTCGCGAGCGCGCGGGCCAGGGCCGCGTCCCACGGCCGGACCGCCAGGGACAGCCGGCCGCGATGGAAGTACATCCAGTCGCTGAAGGTTCCCGGCTCGGAGACGGTTTCCATCTCCTTGTCCAGGCCGATCACCTTGCGGTAGAGCTTGCCCATGACCTCGAAGTAGCCCATGTCCCGCTCGTCCACGGCCTCCATCGGCTTGGACCGGCCGGGTGATTTCGCGGCTTTGGGCGTCCCGCGGAGATTGTCCGCGGCCCCGTAGGTCAGGACGATGCCGATGTTGGGGTGACTCACGATGAAGTCCGCCAGCGCCCGCGTCTCGTCGTCGCCGACCGGATGGAGACCCACCTCGGGGGCAAAGTACCGGTAGTTGTAGGGAAAACTGCGATTGAAGTTGGCTCCGCCGGGGCCGTCCTCGTTCCAGTGCTTGTCCCGATCGTTGTCGATCCCCTCCGGCAGCAGCTTCCAGGCGCCCCGTTCGCCCTGGAGCGGATCGGCCTTGACCAGCAGCCGGCTCTCGTTCGGGTCGGGGATATACTCGCCTTCCCGGTCCTCGACGCGCATCTGCGTGATCGCGCCGTCGCCGTTGAGGTCCTCGCCAGGGTCCTCATCGACGAAGCCGTCGTGATCGTCGTCGCGGGGCATGTTATTGCCGCTCAGCTGGACCCGGGGACTGGCGAAGAACCGCTCCAGAGCGTCCGGATTGAGGCAGGGGACCGCGTAGATCGTGGTCTTCTTCAGCATCTCGGCGACCGGCGGGTCCGTACGGGCCTGTGCGGTGAGGCGTTCGAGCCAGGCAACCGCCGTGAAGGGTCCCGCCAGATCATTGCCCTCGATCCCGGCGACGACCAGCAGGGCCGGCCGGGTGGGGCGGTCTGTATCGGACCCGAGGCCGACCTCGACGAGCCAAGCCCGGCGTTTCTCCCGCGACTCGGCCAACTCGCGCACGCGGACCACGTTCGGCTCCCGCCGGGCGAGATCGGCGAGCTGGCGGTCCAGGGACTGGGGGCTGCCATACTCCGCAGCGCCCCGGGCCCACGCGCCGGCCAGCAGCAGAACAAGGGAAACTGACAACATCTGCTTCCGATGCGATCCGAGGTTCACGCGATCATCCTTAAACAGAGCCTTGGGGCCGGGATTGAGCGAAACGACACTCTACCGCGCGCCCCCGCGTTTGGCAACCGGTCGCCGGCGACGTTCCAGCACGAACGCAAGGTCGCCGGACTCGGCCGGGTGGCATCGTCAAGTGGAGCCATTCATGGGCCTTCGGCGCACCCGGAGAGGATGAGAAAGGGCTCCCGTTCTCCATTTTGGCGTAAGTCTCGGCCCAAACTTGACTTGGCGCAATGTGCTTCGCCTTCCGTCCCGCCTCTTCTCAGAGGAGGGTTCGGGTCTCCAAGTGCGATGTTTAAGACTTGGGAGGCGTGCCCCAACGCGGTATTTCGCGTTGGGGGCCCCGAGCCCTTCCTAAACGCCCTGAATTGCGTTTGGGGTCCCGACTGCGCTTGCCGCTGCCACCCGGTTGGCTCTCACCCACTCTCTCAGACCGCCGGGCCGTCACAGGTGGCGATCCGGCGGTTTGGCGATACCCTCGTTTTTGGCCAAAAACGCGAAGATCGCCAAGATCGCCAACTTTTTCACTTGGCGATCTTGACGATCTTCAATGGGTCGGGACCCGGGAAGGCCGGTTCTTGAACCAAGCCCCCCGACATTGGGTTTGTTGGGCGCATTTCACTTGGGGCCATAGGCATTTCATGGGTAGTCGGTGCAGCACCCCGCAGGCACGCCGGATAGAGCCGCGAGTGGCAGTCTATCCCCACCCCATAGGGCTTGATCGCCATCCCCCCGCGCCTCTGCCGCCTCACGTGCCCCTCCCAGCACCCCCGCGAGCAACCCCATCCGATCGTCGCCCACTCCGACCTTCAGCCCATTGTTTGCTTCCATGTGACCTCCGTGCTCTCTCATCATAACGCGGGCGAGGAAGCGGTTCAGGGAATAGACCAGCGTGGCCCCAGGCTCCCTGCATGCCGCCCGCCGTCGTACGACCACCTGCAGTACTGCGCCAAATGACAGGATTTCCGTGGGGCGAAATCCCCGGAAGGGCGCCCCACAAGCGGATTCCGGCGGAAGCTGGTCTGCTCGGCTGCCGCCGCCGTACCGGACTTGTTCTATCAGCTTCGCTTTCCTGCTCTCGGCCTCGTCCGCTTGGGCCCGGTTCTTCCAATGCCTTCCGGGCACGGTGTTTTTGCGCCCGAAAACCGCTCGGCCGGAACGCGCGACCGAGACCGACGGCCCACAGGAGCGGCAACCACGACTAACCCACGCCCCTGAACCGCCTCTTCTCTTGTCTTCTCTTCCTCCAAATTAGGAAGTACGCTAGAACCGGATGAGCCGCAATTGCCGACCCGGTGGCGGTGAGCGCTGCGCGAGCCGGCAATTGACAGTCCCGCCCGAACTGGTCAGACTCAGGTGGACATTACGATCGAATCGATACGCTCAGGAGAAGCGAAAGCGCGAGGGAGATTTCCTGGACCGATTATTTCCGGTACAGAGCGGCCGCGAGGGTTCGACCGCTACAGGATCGAGGAGATCATCAGGAGTGGAGACGTGTTGTTCGAGAGTGTTCAGAAAGAGACGATCTACATTGCGGTACTGGACGAGGGGACACTTGTGTGGCGTCCCGTATCCGCCTTGCGCGTCGGGCCGCGCACCTATGTTGTTCTTCTGAAACCGTCCTTCGAGTATGAGGGCGAGGAATGGGAGTTTCCTCCCGGTAGTGTCGTCGTGTGCGAGAAACAAAAGAGAAGTCGTGGCGAAGTAATGACGGCTGTCTCGCACGCTGAGGTATAGGCGATGCGCGTAACCGGGTTCCGCGGTCATTTCTCCCCCACGCTGGGGACATGCGACTTCCCCGTGAGTTCGATCTGCCAGTAGCTGACCCGGGAGCGCATCTGGGGGAACCTCTGAAGTTGGGTCTCATCCATCGCCTGCGTGATATACGGCTCATCCAGTTTTCGCGGACTGGGCCCGCCGCAACAGCATGACCGAACCGGCAGGAAGAAAAGAGGCGGTTCAGGGGCGTGGGGCAGGCGGTTGTTGCCGCTCCCGGAGATCCGTGGGCGGCGGCCGTTGGGGTACGGCCACGAGGTCTGAAAGAACCAAGAACACCGTGCCCGGAACTCGAAGAGACCGGGCACCAGCGGCTGCAACCGGAAAGCGGAGAGCGAAGCTGTCCATTGGACTCTTTCCGCAAAGACCGCCTATGGGCCGTCTTCCAAGAGGGTTCGGCCCATGAACCGTCTCCGGAGAACGTCGGAATTGACAGGCGTGGTTAGGATCCCGGGGTCGTGGTGGGACGGTGCGTACGGCTCACGCCCCCTGAACGGCCTCTTCTGATGGAGGCTCTGCCTCCAAGATCAAGCGAAGGCCGCGGAAATCGGATGAGCCATAAAAAAGGCTGCGGGTCAGGACCCGCAGCCGGGAGTATTCCAGGGTGTCAGTGTGCTCAGAACGCCTGGCGGCGGCGGAGCCAGCCGACGAGACCCGCCCCGAGGCCGGCCAGAATCACGGCCGCCGGTGCCGGAATGGGCGCGGCGCCATATTGCAGGTGATCGACTTCGATACCGGCCGAGGCGCCGCTGCGGATCGTGATCTTCGAGATGCCACCATTATAGAGGACGCCGAAGAAGCGATCCTCACTGGTGCCACCGGTGAAGCTGCGGTCGGCAATGCTGACGGGTCCGATCGTCCCCAGGGACGTGCCCCCGGCGTCGAAGGCCTCGAAGGTGACGGGATCGAGGCCGTCTGTCCAGACGATGCCGGCCCTGGTGGGCAGGGAGCCCAGCACGCCGGCGTCGAATGTGAACGTAATGCCGGTGGCCCCGGCCGAGTGGAACCAGGACTCGCCGGCGTTGCCGCTGCCGTCGATGGTGCCGTCATCGGCATCCACGGAATCAATCACCGAGGCGGGATAGGTCGTAGTGGTCAAGTACCCCGCGCTGGCTGTGACTCCCGGCGTATTCAGCGCCCCATCCTCAAAGTCCTCCAGCCAGAAGTAAGCGAAGCCCGTGCCGGCGATCGGGCTGTCGGTCGCCTGCAGATAGGGGGTCGGCCCAAGGAAAGTTGCGGGGGCCGCTTGCACGGAACTGGTCACCGCGAGTACGGCGACAGCCACTACCGACCATCTCACGAGTCTCATCACACCCTCCTCTACATGCTCGCCTGCTGACAGGCGAGGCAAAGAAAGACCTACACACGGAACATCTGCTTCCACATCCCAGCAATGTTACCTATATTATCTTGTGGAGTCAAGTACAAAATACCCCAAATTTACATTCACTTCTGCATATCCGATGGGCTGGCGTGTATTCTCTATACTCACATTATCGTAATTGCTTTTTTTGCATTGACTTACATTAATTCGACGGGGGCGTCTTGTATCTCGGATCCGTCGCAGGGTGGGGCGGCGGTTCCTGTGCAGGGGCCATCGGGGTGTCCTCCAGGGGCGTTTCCTCCGTGCTGTGTCTCGTCAGGGTCCGGTGCGTGGCCGGATCGCCCGTGAACGTCTCCGTGATTAGCTTGCGGGCCCGCAAGTCGCCGATGCGCACCACCATCCGCAGGCGAAGCGGGTCATATTCTGTAATATCCACCCAATAGATGTGGCGATCGCCCAGGTGCACGTCGGCGCCGCCCAAGTCCCCGCTGATGTTCCGGGCTCGCAGCGTGTAGATGGGAGCCTCCTGGGTTCGCTTCAGTTGAATCGCGCCGTCCTCGGTCCAGGTCTGCCACCAGACGGGCCGGCAGTGCTGGTCCAACTCGGGCCACCACCTGCCGGCGGGCGGGTTGCGCTCGCCGCCTTCGCAGCCCGGCACCCACCAGATAATCCAGGGCTTGCTGACCTTGCCGTCTTCGGTGGTGAGGAAATGCGTGTTCACGTGGCCGGACCATTTGGGCCAGATGAAATTGATATGGATGTGGGGCGGATGGTCGGTGTGCTTCTTGTAGAAATTGGTCTCGGCTTCGGCGAGTTGGACGTGCCCGCCCCCCGGATGCTCCGCGGCGACCACCGCGCCGATCTTCCATTCGTCCCGCAGGACCTGCCGCGCGGCGAACAACAGTGCCCGCTCTGTGGCCAGGGCTCCCTGCGGCCAAGTGCCCTCCGCATACGGACCGCCCGCCCGCTCCCGGGCGCTCCAGGCGCAATGGATTTGCAGGTTCCGGTCGTTGCCGACCATGAACTTCGTGTCCCAGGGGTCCTCCTGGGACAACCCGGGCCAAGCGGCGAGCAAGAGCGCTGCCAGCACCGGTCGCGGGGACATCACGCTGCCCATTCGTCATCCTCCCGGCAGGGCCCGGCACGCCGTCAAGGCTGTGGGCTGAAGATCAACTCGCTGGAAACCACGGCGCCGCGCACGTCTCGGACGGTCAGGAACCACACGGTGGTCTCACTGGGCGGCGCGTGCACGGAAATCAGGGATTCGGTCAGCCGGGCCGGGACGGTCTGCCACTGCCGCTTGTTGATGGGGCCGGTGTCGGTGGTGTAGTGGAGGTACGCCAGGGTCAGACCCGTCAGGGCTCGTACGTCGGCGAAGACCTGGTCTGCCCTCGTCCGGGGACGCTCGATGCGGGGCAGCGGCTGGCCGCCGCACAGATATTCATCGACAAACAGCCCGATTTCGAGGGGCGCCCAGCCCTGCGGATGGTCATGCGGCATGTTCACGGTGATCCGGAGGTTGCGCCGGTTCGGCACCAGCCCGTAGGTCTTCGCATAGCTGTCGAGGGGATACGCGAAGTCATTCGTGCCATTGACAAGAAACACCGGCATCGCCGCCGAGCCGAGGTACATGGAGGGGTCCCACAGCCGGACCCACTTGTCGCGCTGGGCCGGCGTCATCTTCTCGAACTGCTTGAGCCACACGCTGTTCTCGTGCAGGAACCCACACCCGTATACCGGCACAGCCGCCTGGAACCGGCTGTCCACGCCGGCCACGATGCACGTGAGGTACCCGCCCCAACTGATCCCGGTGACCGCGGTCCGCCGGGCATCGACCTCCCGGAGACTTCGCAGCAGCGAATGGGCCAGGATCACGTTGGCGACCGCGTGGTATGTCCACTGGTCCTGGGGTGGCCCATCAATCGCGCCGAACTTCTCCGTATCGCTCTGTCCCGGTCCGCCGTCCGTCAGCCGCTTCTTCTCGGGCCCGCAGCCGGCCAGGTCCATGGCGATGGCGGCATACCCCCGCCTGGCCCACTTCTCGGCCCATTCCTTGAAGGCTGTGCCGCCGCCTCCGTGAACCAGCACGACGCCGGGAAAACGATGGCTCTCCCACTTCCCCGCCCTGGTCCCCAGCGTCGTCGGGCTGGCATAATAGGCGAAGACGCGGGTCGGCTGGCCTTGATACGGCAACCCGGTGTAGTACAGGGCCCGTACCGGCCCCGTCTGGTCCACCCACTGGTACTGCGGCGGCTTGCTCAGGGCCGCCAGATCCCACGGCGTCGTTGCCGGCAGGGACTTCGCGGGCCGAATGGCCTGGCGGCTCGGCGCCAGCAGGGTGCAGCCACCGCCGGCCAGCAGCAGGGAAAGCCACAGCAAAGACCTCCAACGGCATGATGGCAGCGTCACGTCAGCCTCCTTCTCCAGAACCCGGATCGATGGGCGCACCACAGCGCCCGCGGACCACGGCAGCCGCAGCAGCGATCTTAGCCCTTTCCACGCCCGCCCGCAAGAAAGGAGGGGCGACAGAAGATGGTGCGTGATGTGCACCCTGATGAGTCTGGACGGGCAACTTTGGTAACGGCTGGGTGCCATGCCTGCGGCTCATCGCAGGCATGTCTTGCGCACGGAGTCGGGCATGCCTATGAGGCGTAGACATGGTGCCCAGCGTCGCCGCAAGGCGGCACAAAGCCGGTCCGCGTTCCGTTCGGGACTCCGAGCGCGCCGGATCAATCCTGCGTCTGCGCTGGACGATGCCTTGGCGCTGCACGCGTGACACGCTATAATCACAGTATACGAATGGTTCGGAAGAGGGCCACGGACGTGGACACGGCGTGTGCCACGGTGTCACTCGGGAAGGAGGATCACAGATGTGGTGCGGTAGCAGGTCTTTGATATCCGGAACACCGCGTCATTCCCGAATCATGGGGCACGTTCGCGTCGACCGTCGCCCCGACGGTTCACCCGCGCGGCTGGCTGCCGGTCTGGGCCTGGTGATCTTGGTGACGAGTCCGACGGTGGCCGCAACGACGAGCTTCACGCCCGCCGATCTGGTGGGCCAGTGGAATCTCCACGGTCTGGTCACGGGCTGGGCGGCCGGCTTCCAGGGCTGGATTCAGGGCACGATGACCTGTGACAGCCAGGGCCGCTTCGAGCGACAGTGGACCGATTCCCGCGGCCGCACGAGCCAGGGGAGCGGTACCTTCCAGATCGATACCGACGGTATTGTCACGGCCGTCGGGAGCAGTGTTCTTCTCAGGACGTATCATGGCGTGATGAACGTCCGGAAGGATACCGTCATCCTGACGGGAGACGACAGTGGGGGTGGTTCGCTTCTCGTCGTCTACACGAAGAGTGCGGGGACCTTCGCCACGAGCGATCTGGAGGGTAAGTGGGTCTGGCATGCCCTGATCTCCGGCAGCGAGGTGGGGGAAGCACCGCGCTGGTGGCACGGCGCGGTGACGTTCGACGCGAACGGCCGCGGCGTGTCGAACACGCCGTTCATCACCGGCGCGGGGCCCGGGGAAATCCCCAGCCCCTTCCACTTCCGCGTCGGTGCCGACGGGATCGTGACCGAGTTGGGTGACTCGCCCTTCATGCGCGGGGTCATGAGTGCGGGCAAGGACATGATCGTCTCCGTGGATGGTGCGGTGGTGGGCAGCACGGATGAGGCGGATCTCTGGGGCGATATCCTCGTGGTCTGGCAGAAGCAGGCTCCCGCATACACTCTCGCCGATCTGGTGGGTACGTGGTATCTGCATGGGCTGGTCTCGGGGCACTATGGTGACTTCACGGGCTGGTATCATTTCACGTGGCTGGGCGACAAACAGGGCCAGGGCGGCCTCGTGAACGGATCGTATTTGAACAGCCACGGTGAGACCAGCCAGGCGGCCGGCGGACAGATCAGCATTACGGGCGAGGGCATCGTCCGCATGTCGAACCTGCCCAGTTTTCATGGGATGGTGAACGTTGGCAAAGACCTGTGGGTCTCGACGATGAACGATGGGGGCGGCGGCGATGGCTTGTCCATTGCTGTCGGTCGGCCGGTGGATGAGTTTGATTTCAACGCCGACGGTCGCGTGGATTTCCTCGACCTGGCTATTTTCGCCGAGCATTGGATGAACTGAGAGACGGCGTGCCCGCGAATGCCGGCAGTCCCGGGAGCCGGTCCGCCGTAAAGGCCGGTTGCAGCCAGCAACTGTGATCGTTGGCCAGGTTGAAGTACGAGTCTGCCACCAGGAGGATACGGTCGCCGGGCTGCACCGACACCTGCAGCAGGTGCAGGGGCGAGGGCAGGGCGGACGCCTTCTTCACCTTGGGACTGGTGAAGACGAGATTGCCATTGACGTAGCACTGGAACACCACTTCCCCTGCCTTGTGATCCTCCAGGGCGTACAGAGTCTGGAAGGTGCCCATGCCCCGCGGCACTTCGTACGCGACCCGCGAAGGAGCGTGGGCCCCAAGGGCCTTGTCCCAGGTGATGCCACCGGCCACGATCTTTCCCTTCATCTCGCCGCACCCATATTGGTTCTGCCCCAGGGTTCCGTAGCCCACGACGGCATCGAGGGGCGGCAGGTCGCTGGCGAACACCGTCAGGCGCATCGGGGCGGTCATGCCATAGTATTCGCATCGATTCGAGGCACCGTCGCCGTCGGGATCGGCGCTGCCGTCCGGGGCGAGACTGCCCCAGTGAGCGAGTTCCCACGGATCATTCAGGCCGTCGCTGTCGGTGTCATTGGCGATATCGATGCCGCTGAGGTAGCCTGCCAGGGGCGGCACATCGGTGCGATACAGGGTGATGGCGTAGTGCGGCCCCGCGAGGTTCAGACGCACCATCGGCAGGGCGATCAATTTGCTGTTGGGATTGAGGTGGTGGGCCACCCAGTCGATCTGTCCCGGATGGCTCAGTTGCAGCGTCAACTCCGTGCCCTCGACTTCGGTGTCGCCCAGGACATCCCAGAGGATCTGGACGGGTCCTTGCGGGGACCACTTCGAGCCGCCCCCTACACGCGGAGGATAGAAACTGTCCGGATGCGAATACCAGACGGCGTATCTCTCGCTCTTGGTGTCGACCGATCCGCCGGCGGTTGTCCACCGACGGTAGGAGTCGTAGCGCAGGTCCAGGAGGTTCGACGGGCCCGCGGATTGCGACGTGATGACGAACGCGTTGGACAGGTAGCCCCACCGGCCGCCCTGCACTTCGCACTGGATCCAGCCGATCCGGGGCAGATAGACTTCCGCCCAGCGATGGTGAGCGTCGTCGCGGTAGGGTCCGGGGCCGGCACTGGCGCCCCGCCGGACGAGAGCCCCGGTCCAACGCGCCGGAATCCCGGCCGAGCGGCACAGGGCGATGAAGGCAAAGGCATACTCGGAGCAACTGCCCGTGCCGCGTTGGAGGACGGTGACCGCGTCGTCCCAGCCGCCCTCGGCGACGTAGGTCATGTGATTCTGGACCCAGTCGTAGAGGCGGTGCGCCATCCGCAGGGGGTTGCTCTCGCCTTGCAGGGCCGCATCCCGCGCGGCGGTGACGACCGGATCGGCGATCTTGAACAGGGGACCGTCGGCCAGGAACTCCGCCTGAATCTCCCGGGGAATCCCGGCCAGCATCCCGACGTCGTTCGGATCGATATCATAGAGCAGGTTCCAGGTGACGACCCGGGCCCGCCAGGAGGTTTCGCATCTGTTTCCCGGCCGGACGTTCGTGAAGTGGTGGCGGACGATGGCTTGGCCCCGGTTGTCTTGGAGGAGGGCCCACGTCGGGGGGTAGAACTGGAGATCGACGATGCTCTGCCGGTCGAGATCGACGGGATAGAGATTGTAGAAGTCCAGGGAAGGTATATAACCCGGGCCCAGGTTCTCCAGCACGCTGACCAGCCGCACGTCCCCCATGACCGGCTCATACAGGTACTTGATCGAGTTGGGTCCCAGCGGAATGATCCGGAGCCCTTCCAGCCGCGGGTCGCTCACGAATGCTTGCCGGCCATCGGGGCTCGCTGCCGCCAGCAGCATATTTCGCCCGCGCTGCCGGCGCCAGGACCCCAGGACCCCCAACTCCGGCGGCTGGGGCTGTTCTTCGACCGCTGTGGCCCTCTCATCCAGCGTCGTCACCGCCTCATCCTGCCCGCCCCCGATGGAACCCGCGCCCGTGCCCACGAGCGCGGTGACCAGCAGAACTCCCCATGCGGCCAGCAAGCCTCGTACGTCCGTCGAAAGTCCCGTCCTCATTTCTCTGACCCTCCGGCACCGACGTTCTGCGCGTCGCCGCGACGCATCCGCTGTCCAGGCCCTTCTCCGGTGGCCGTGTCCTTGTCCCCATTATACCAACCTTGACGGCACCGGTAAGAGAGCCGCGAGAAAGAAATGAAAGAAGCCACCGGGCATCCGTCGGGCCGTTGTATCCCCTAACAGGCATACAGAAACTGCATGTATGTGTGAATGAATGAGGCATGCGGAGAATCGCCGATGAGAACGACATTGAACGTGGATGACGGGCTGGTTGCCAGGGCGTCCGAGTTGACGGGCGTGCGGGAACGGACCTCGCTGGTGCGCATCGGGCTGGACACGCTGCTCGCCCAGAAGAGCGCGGAGCGTCTGGCCGGGCTCGGCGGCACCGAGAAGGCGCCGCGTCCTCCCCGTCGCCGCCGTGTGCGCGGGCAGTAACAAGAGGCAGGGCCGGAAGACGCCGTGGTCTACCGGCCCTGTTCCCGGCGCCAAGTGAGACGTGGATGGTACGGTTGCGCGGGGGGTTCTCTTTCTCGTAGTAGGTCATGAAGACCTTCAGGTGCTCGACGTCCACCTTCCTGTCGCCCAGGCAAAGGGGCCGATGTCGTAGCGTGTGTCCGCCGTGCCTGGTGCAGAAGCTGATGGAGGGCTGTGTTCGGATCACAGCCCTCCATCGTGGGCGGTCCCAGACCTACTCCCTACTGTTGCGGCGTTTGCTGGGGGACTGGCGTCGGCACGCAGCCAGGCATGGGTGTAAGTCGTCGGCTCGTATACGTGAAGGGCATACAGATGGCGGGCTCTTGGCCTGCATCGGGAAGGCCGTCCCGATCGGCATCCTGTGCAGCCAGGTACATGCTGATTGTGGCGGTCCCTTCGTTCGTGTTCGGCCCGGTGACGGTCCAGTCTGCATTGAGCACACCGATGGCCACGGTTTCCGCCAGGGGCCCCGTACCCTTCCTCGTGAGATAGTACAGAAGTGTGCTTTCGTAGGTGTTGAACCCGGTACGCACGGTCTGACTCGCCCAATGGTCGCCACCCGCTTCGCCGTCTGGGATCAGCCCGAAGAATGTCGGATTCGAGTTGATCTGCCTGAGCATGCCGCCGAAATTCGTTCCCGTCAAATCCTGGGCGTGGATACTATGAAGCATCAGGATGTTTCCCGCAGGCGTCGGTGACGAGACCAGCCACGTCCCAACCGGCGACCAAGCCACAGCGGCGCCGGCCTCCGGGCTTTCTCCGCCACCGCTCTGGGCGAACCCAGCCCAAGCACGGGCCAGCAGCAGCCCGGTCAGTACTACAAGAGCAACCTTCAGTGCATGTGTTCGTTTGTTCATGGTGAGGCCTCCTTCTTCGGATACCAGGAATTGCCTGCGAATAGGCGCCAACATTCACATCCCCATTGCCGTCACTACCCAAACAGCGGGTTTCCGTCGGGTGTCATGTGGCGCCCTCGCCGGTCTCCGGCGGCTGGCTTTTTCAGACTCCCTGCTCGGCGTATTCCGCCATGGCGATGAGGTCCTGCACGTCCTCTCAACGGGAACTGAACTTTACCTCCAACTCGGAGTAGTCAAAAGCCACGGCGTCAGTGCTGGAAATAGTACCCAACTGATGGATTTCGATACGGATTTCCACCTGGCCGTCCTGCACCGCATGCAGAGCGTCCCCTGTCAGGGGGATCTCCACCAACCCCACGAAACTGACCCAGGCGGTCCCGTTATGGTGGAACTGGTCGACGGTATCGAATGCCCCCGGGACTTCCCGACCATCCACGAACAACCTCATGTCCGTGTCCGAGCCTTTGACTTGTGAATCCCCGTCCTGTATCCCCAGAGTCAACCAACGAAGGGTCGCCGCCGACACCAGAACATCGACTGGGATCGCAACCGTGTGCGAATAGGAGAAGCTCTGCGCCACAGGGTGGACATCGGTGAAGACCGGATCCGCAGACTGACGCTTATCAAAGAATCCCGTATATTCATCACCGGTCCAGAGTCCCAGCCCAAAGCCATCCTTGTCGCCCACCACGTCAACCATGGGCGTATTCGTGACCGGACCATGGAATTTCCTGGTATCTTGTCCGTACGCCGCGCCTCGACTTACCTCGATTCTCAGTTCGTGTTCCGCCGTCGCAGAACTGTCGGCTCCGCAGATGGTGGTTTCGTACGTCACAAGGTACTGGGTCTTGAGCGTACCGGCGATCTTCTCATAGACGGCCACAAGGTCGTGGGCTGTCGGGGCAGAGTAGTATATACCGCCTGTTTGCGATGCGATCGCGATCAGGACGTCCTGATCGATTTCATCGCCCAGGCCGATCGTGAAGATGGGAATGCCCTCAGCGCGAGCGTGCGCGATCACGGCGGTTGCACTCTGTTGGGAATGGTTGTCCCTGCCGTCGGACAGCACGATGACGGCCTTGCCGGAGGGGCGCTCCGCCGTATCCGAAAGAGCCCGATCGATCGCGTCATACAGGGCGGTGGCGCTGCGCTCCAGAGTTGTCGCGCGCTGCACCGCACCCAGCAGGGCAGGCCGGTCGTCCGTGTATTCCTGCATGACCTCGACACCCTTGGCGAACTTGATGATTTCGCCGCAATCGCCCGGCCGCAGCACTTCCACAAACCCCTTCGCCGCAGTCTCCAGAGCCTGTATCGCGGCGGGACTCATGCTGCCGCTGTAATCGAGAGCCAGGCTGACACACACACGGGATCGGCTGAGTTCGACGGCAATGGGGGTCTGCTTCGAGCCATTCTCATAGACGGAGAAGTGCGTGGCATTGAGGCCGCCGGCCGCCTCCCCGCTCGCATCCGTCACCAGCACGGTCGACCGAACCGTCGGGCAGTCGGACGTGTCCACGCCCACAATCTGAACGATGAGGCTGTGCTCCAGGGGCGGATAGACTATTTCGCGTACTTCCACGTCGTCGATGTCCCAGCCGGCGGATACGGTCGGAGGGCTGCCTACGACGCCGATATTTCGGCCGCCGTCGTCGCGCAGGCGGAACCGGATCAAGATCGGCGAGGATTTGTACGCCGACAGGTCGATCAGCTCCGGCGCCCAATTCGCAGACACGAGGTCCGTGAATGCGGATTGCCCGGGATGAGTGGGGTCAGCGGCCCGCCAGGACAATCCGCCGTCCTCCGAGACCTCGACATACCCGAAGTCGCCTTGGCCGACACTGATCCGATGCCAGAAACTCAGCACCGGGTACACGCTGGACGATAGATCGATCGGATGGGCCAGAATCAGATCGGAGCAGGCGTGTTGCGGGTAGTTGGCGTTGTTGCTGTCCGTCAGGGAATGCGTCTGGCTCCGCGCATAGGATGCGGTCAGTTGCCAGTCCCCGGAAATCCAGTTGCCCATCCCGCTTTCGAAATCATCGAACAGCGGGAAGGCCAGGGCCTCCGCATCCACTTCCCGTATCTCCACGTCGTCGATGTCCCAGCCTGCGGATACGGTCGGAGGGCGGCCTACGACGCCGGTGTCCCGGCCGCCGTCATCGCGCAGGCGGAAGCGAATCAAGATGGGCGACGCCTTGTAAGCCGACAGGTCCACCCGTTCGCGGGACCAGGTGGAACGGTGCGTATCGGTGAAGAACGCGACCGCGGTCCACGTGAATCCGTTGTCGCGCGAGATCTCGACGTATCCGTAGTCGCCCTTGCCGACGCCGATCCGATGCCAGAAGCTCAGTATCGGAAACACGCTGGAGGCCAGATTGACCCGATACTGTACCTTCATGGCCATGATGGAATTCGCGTTCAGGGCGTAGTCTCCCTGGGGACTATCGCTCGCGCAGTGGCCGGCACTGCGATAGAACGAGTCTGTCACCCGCCACGCGTCTCCACCGACGCCCCATCGGCTCAAGCCTTGTTCGAAGTCCTCCGAGAAATAGACCGTCGTCGCGCCGGCCCACGCATTGCCGAGGATCAGACAGCAAACGAGGGATACGGCGAATTTGACTGTAGACTTGGTTGTCACACTCTTCGTTTTCATGATCGATTCTCCTATGATCTGGGTATTGGGTCCACCGAAACCGACACGCGCTGTGCCACGGTTACCGTTGTGAGGACACCCTGGCGCCATGGGATGGGCGCAGACCATCCCCGCTCACTGATGCTGGACCTCCTTTCTGTCGGCTTCCCTTGAGGAGTGATGGAAACCGTCTTTATTTCATGCCGCTGCTACGATCGCTACCCGCCCTCACGGTGCCGCGCTCTCCGCCCCCTTGCCGGCCACGAGGGCTTCGATCTCCGCCTCGCTCAGGGCGTAGTTGTGGATTCGCACGTCGTCGAGAAGACCCTCGAACGCCCGGTCCTGCCCCTCACGTCGCGTCTTGTCATTCTCTCCGATCAAGACCCTGAAGGTATTGACATTGATGCTGCCGGAGGCCTCGGTTGTGGCATCCAACTTGCCGTCAACATAAAGGCGGATGGCCGTCCCATCATAGGTCCCTGCCAAATGATGCCAGCGCCCGTCATTGACATCTACCTTTCCTCTGACGGCCCCATATACGTCTTTGGGAACGGCCAGGCCAGAACAGGCGAAGTGAAGGGTGGCCGTGGCCCTTTCCCGGGCAAGCCGCCAGGCGTTATCGCCCCGGCTGACAATGGTTTGGAAGGGCTGGTCGAACTTCTGTGTTTTCACCCAGCACGTGAGCGTAATCTCGGAAACGACGTTGAATCCTGGATCCGCCCCGCAGTCCACCCAATCGCCTTTTCCATCCAGATGCAGGACCTTTCCGGGTCTGTCTGCATCGTGAATGATCCGGGCATCGCCCATGAGCCGGCCGTTCAACCCGTTGCCCGACGAATCCGACACGGTCTTCCCACGCGATTGTTCGAAGTCCCATTGTGCCACCAACGACCGATGATAGGGCCGCCGCGATTCGTACAGGCCCAGCCGGCTTTCATGCTCAACCGGGGAGGTCTCAGGGTCCTTCTCTCGAAGCAAGTCAATCGCTCGTTTCTGGTACTGCACGGCCCGACGAAAATCGCCTCCCTCCGCGCACGCGGCTGCCAAGGTACTGAGGAAGGAAGGGTTCTTCCACTCGGTCAATTCGCAACTCCTTGTACCATGATCTATTGCCCGAACGCCGTCGCGTATTGGGGCAGACTGGCACGTGGCCAGCAGGCGGGCCAACCGGTCATGGGCAAACGCAAAGGCGGGATCACTCTGTAAGACGCCTTCATAATCGCGGATCGCCGCCGGGAAATCGCCACGCCTCTCCGCTTGACTGCCGCGTCTGCAATACGCGTGCGACAAAGCCCGGGCCATACTATGCAGACTCTCGGCCAGAGGAGAGGTGTCCTGCTGCGGTGGCGTCTGCCACCGCGCCACCATCGCGCGGGCCTCATCGAGTTGTCCTTTGGCCATGAGATCCCACACTTTCCACTCCTGGCTTCCTTCGGGCGCGAAGGACCGTTCCGCTTCATAGAGATCGTGTTCGTCTTGGGTCGGGTCACCCTGTTCAGACATCTGGCGCAGCCGACGAAGAGCATCCTGGGCCTCCCGGTCCCGCCCGAGCCGATGCAAGGACATGGCCGGCAACGCCACGTCTGACAGCATCTCCTCCTGAAGGACGCCCTGGACCTCCGCAAGGTGGCTGAATGTAGCCAAGGCTTCGGGGTACCGCCCTGTCTGGTATTGCTGTGCACCCAGGGCGCGCAGATCTTGTGCGCGTAGCACCAGTTGCGACTTGTAACGCCAGGTATGAGGATACTGCTTGCCGTGTTCGCGTTGGCAGTCGGCCACAATCCTCATGAGCAGGTCATCCGCCTCTTTGTCCTGACCCCGCCCGTGGTACAGCGATACCAGTCTATTCCTCATGTACAGGGAGGCTGGGTGGGTCTCGTCGATGATCTCCCCACAAAGCTCCACCGATTTGAGCATAGGCTCCAGAGCCTCGTCGTACCGGCCCAGTTTTGTGTAGATCCATCCAAGATTGCTGAGGGAATACACGGTATTGATGTGCTTCTCCCCCAGGATTCTCAGGGTCATTTCCAGATCTTCGCGAGCCAGTGCCACATCGGCTTCGCTCACTTGTCCCTGTCC
>JALORE010000036.1 GCA_025459125.1 Planctomycetota bacterium
CGTGAGCGGCTTCTTGATGCTTCAGCCGTTGGGCTTCGCGGGCGGTCTCGAGTTGCCGCGGCCATTCATCCGCGGTCTCAATATCGAGCTCAGGCGTGCTTTCCATGGCGGTCCGGAGCGGTGCAGGCGTCTCTTTCTCGTCGGCTTGGGCGCGGCTTTCGGAAAGCGCGATCCTCTGGGCTCCCTCCGAGGCCGCGGGTTTCCTTACGGCACGAACCGCGCAGAACACGAGCAGAACACAGGCGATTGGGAGCAGGACATACCGCCGCGACTGTTGCATCATTCATCACTCCACATTACGGGGAACAATTCGCACGCCCGGTGGGCAGACAGACTCCGGGCGCGGAGCGGCGCAACGCCGGAACCCCGGCAGGTGCCGTTCTGAGGAACGCCACGGAAAGTATATGATTCAATGGGGCGGGGAGCAGGCGGGCTGCCACAGAAATTTGTCTGAGCCGTGAGCCTTTTCGGAGTCTACACCCACGGGACTACGGCTGGATGGCGCGGTTGTAGATTCGGACGTCGTCGATCTGGCCGGACCAGAGGGTGCCGGGGGAGAGGACCTTGCCCGCGCCGAGGCGGAGGTCGTCCCGGGACGAGGCCAGGCCGGCGTGGGTGTCCCTGGCGCCCTCGACCTTGTCGACGTACAGGAGGCGCTGCGAGCCGTCCCAGACAAAGCCGATGTGGTGCCAGGCGCCGTCGGTGATCGTGCCGGCGGAGACAAGGGGACGGTTCCCGCGGGCGCCGCCGCGGAGGTCGGTGATCAGGTTCCCGCCGGCGGTGCCGGCGTACAGCCAGGCGGCGCCCGTGGAGATGCCGGTCTGCGTCAGGATCGTCTGGCCCGGCATCCCCCCCTTGACCCACAGAAAGACGCTGAAAGGCGCCACGGCAGGGTCCAGAACCCAGGGCGCATCGACATAGTCATCCAGGCCGTCGAACTGCAGCGCGCCTTTCACCTGCCCGCCGCCCGGCAGCCACGTGGGGGAGCCAAAGAGCGTGCCGTCCTTGCCGGCGATGCCTTCGTCGGCGGTGTCGCCGCTCGTTTCGTCCAGCTTCCAATGCGCGGCGAGGCGGTAATCCTCGAACAGGTGCCCGGAGACATAAACCAGGTCCTGGGTATCGACAATACCGTCGCCGAAGGGCGGCGGGGCCACGTCGCCCGGCGCGTAGGCTTCCAGCCAGTGGTCGATCAGGATGTCGACATCCGTCTTGTCGACAATGCCGTCGTGGTTGAGGTCCGCGCTGGGGGCCTTGGGCACCAGCGGGCGGAACTCATGCCGAATCGACGTCGGGGACTCCACGTGCCACAGCCGAAAGCCCAGCGGGCTGTTGTCGAAATGCCGGCAGGTCGTCTCACCATGGACGATCTGAATGCCCTTGTATGCGTTGATGACGAGCAGGTGACGGTGCCCGCCCAGGATGGCCACCACGCCGGAGTCCACGAACAGAGCCAGCAGCTCGCTCCGCTTGGCCGGCGGCAGGTTGAAGTACTCCTCGGCCTCGTCGGGACTGGTCAGGTACAGCGGATGGTGCATCACGATAAAGATGGGACTCTTCTTGTCATGGGCCGCGGCCAAGGTCTGCTTGAGCCAGGCGTCCTGCTTCTCCGATTCCCCCGCCACCGGCGTCTTCCACAGGCAGGCGTTGACCATGACGAACGTATACCCTTTGTGCTCGACCGTGCGGTAATCCGGGCCGTAAGCCTTGCGGTAGCGTTCCAGCCGCTCGACCGTGGGGGAATCGCCGACATCGTGATTGCCGGGCACGCAGTACGAAGGCATGGTCAAGCCGCTCTGGACGGCCAGGAAGTCCGCCACGGAGCCGTCGTTGAAGTTGTCCGCCATGTCGCCGCAGATGACGACGAGGTCCGGCTTCAAGCCATTGATGTGCGTGACCGCCTGCCGCAGGGAGTTGACGTCGTTGGCGTAACCATAACCCCAGCCGAACTGCGGGTCACCGACCTGCACGAACGTGAAGGCTTCCGTCGCCGGGCTCGCCTGGCCTCCCCATGCAGAGGCCGCGGCCATTCCCAGCAGCGCCAGGCCCATCGTGAGGAAATGATGCCCTTTCATCCGACACTCTCCTTTCGTTGCTGGGCCCCAACCGTGCTATCCCGGGCGCCTTCACTCCCATCCCTGTGCCGCTTTCGGGCGCATCCATGCCGGCGACGATGTCGCATGGCTCCATTGTACCAGAAGTCCCGGGGGACCGAAAACCTGTTTGCCCTGTCCGGCCGTCTCTCACGGATTGCCCGCCGGAACATAATCCCGTATACTGCGTCGACGCCCACGAAAAGGGGCTGGTGTTTGATGGGTTGTGATGGCATGGTTCGTGCGCGAGGGAAGCGCGTCGCAAATGAGAGGTGCCGAAATGAGTCGTGTCGAAAGTGGTCGTTCGCGAAGAGTCCGGCTGGGGTATGTTCTGGTGCTGGGAGGGATGGTGCTGATGGTGGCGGCGTCCGGCTGCGGACCCAAGGCGGTCCGCGGCGGGCCGGGGACGGGCAATCGCAAGCTCGATGAGCCGGCGATGGGCATCGGGCTGGATCGCGCGGACCTCGAATACCTCGCCGGCACCAACGTCGAGGCGTTCAAGCACTCCGCGATCTGGAAGGAGACGATCGCCGTGGCGCCGACACCGCCGCTGGTGTGCCTCTGGCCCATGCAGAACGCCACGACGCAGCACATCGACGACCAGATCACCGCGCTGCTGTCGTCCGTGGAGACGTATCTCGTCAATTCCCGGCAGGTCGGCGTCGTCAGCCGGGAACGGCAGCAGGAGCTGGTCCGGGAGCTGGATCTGCGTCAAAGCGATATCTATGATCCGGCGACCGCCGGCAAGCTCGGCCGGCAACTGGGGGCCCAGTACTTCGTGACCGGCAAAGTCTCCTGCGTGGATGAACGCTTCAAAGACACGCACCGGGTGCAGTACAGCCTCATCCTCCAGGTCATCGAAGTGGAAACGGGCCTGATCCGCTTCCAGAATGAAGCGACCCGCAGCAAGGCGTTGATCCGCTGATCCGGCCGGCCGCGGGACTGGGTATGGCGATGTCGGCACGACCCGGCCAATGTGCCCTGATCGTCCTGGTGCTGTTGTGCGGCGGCTGCGCCACGTACACCGACAAGATCGGTGGAGTCTACCAGGCGGCCGACGCGGGCGACTACCCCACCGGCCTGCGCCGGCTGAACCAGATCCTGGGCGTCGAGGACGGCAACGAAGTCCCCGACCTGCGCCCGGCGCGCCGGTCCCTGGCCGTGTTGGAGCGGGCCGTTCTGCTCCAGGCGCTGGGGCAGTACCAGGCCAGTGCGCGGGACTTGAGCGCCGCGGAAGCAGGGCTGGAGGTCCTGGACCTGACGTCGGACCCGGCCGGCACGCTCGGCAGGTACATCTACAGCGACAGCGCCCAGACCTACCGGACGCCCCCCACCGAGCGGCTGGCGCTGAGCGGCCTGAACATGGTGAACTACCTGGCTCTGGCCAACCTGGACGGCGCCGCCGTGGAGGCCCGGCGGTTCACCGCGTCGCGCAACTACCTGGACGCGCAGGACCACACCAGCCACGCGGCGTTCGGGTCCTACCTGGCGGGCTTCATCTTCGAGAAGCTGGGCGAGCCCGACCGGGCCCTGCGCTACTACGAAGAGGCCCTCACCGCCGGCGACCTGCAGGTTCTGCGCGAGCCGATTCTGCGGCTGGCCCGACGGGCGGACTACCGCGGCCCGAAGCTCCGTGCGTACCTGGACAGCCTCCCGCCGACCGATGCGAACCCGGCGGAAGACCCTCCCTCGGACGACCGGACGAAAGGCGAGGTTCTGCTGGTGCTGGGTCTGGGCCGGGTCCCCTGCAAGGTCCCGCAGCGCATCCCTGTCGGTGCCGCCCTCGGCCTCGCCGGAGCCAACATCACCGGCGATCCCGCCGTGCTCGGCACGCTGGCCCTGAAGATGCTGGTGTATCCGGATCTGGCCCGGCGCAACAACCTCACGAGCGGCGCCACGGTGCGCCTGGACGGTCGCGAGATGCCGGTCGAGCTGCTGACCGACCTCGGCCGCGAGATCACCCGCGAATACGAGGCGGCCAAGCCCAGGATCCTCGGCGCGGCCCTGACGCGGATGATCGCGCGTGCGGTGGCCGCGGAAGCCGCCCGCCAGTCGCTCCGCAAAGCGGACGAATCCACCCGCTCGCTGGCGGGCTTGGCCACCGAGGCCGCCCTGCTCGGCTTGGATCAGCCCGACACGCGTTCCTGGACCTTCCTGCCGGCCCACGTCTACCTCTGTCGTATCCGCGTTGCCCCCGGTCAACACGAGTTGCACGTCGCCCTCCAAGGCCAGACCCAGCCAACCCACATCATCCCCGTCGACATCCCCGCCGGCGGCTTCTGCGTGACCACCGTCCTGTCCCCCAGATAACCGCACCCCCACCGAACGCGAGAGATCGCATCCAAATACCCGCCACTCTGGTCATTTCATTGATGGCGCATTGGGGCCCCAGTGCAGAGTGCAGGTTTGCCCCCAAGTCTTGCGTTCCTCTGGCAGTACGCAGCAAGACCTCTAATGAGGGATGACTCCGGAAGCACCGGCGCCCCCTCGGATGGTTCGACCCTATGCTCTTTGTTCCCAAGCTGGTGGTGGCCAGGGTCCACCGGTTGTGCCCAGGGCTGCTGCCAGATCCCCTACGAACTTCACCATCTTTCGGAAAGAGCGGGAACGGCTATACGCCAGAGCTGGGTCAAACCGAGCAGTCAACTTTACCTGATCTGCAGTCTCGTGGTAGGATCGGTTCCTCGGCATGTACTCCTCGATTGCCTCCTTGGCACCACGACGATTTTCGAAGTCCGGCAGAGTGGTCGCATCGTCTCGGATGCCGCATACGCCCCGCAGGGACTCGATGGCCGCAAGGAACCAGCTCTCGTACTCCCGATAGGCTAGAACAACGAAACAGGGTCTGGCCCCCGCAACCTGTTGCGCCCATTCGAGTATCGCCGGGGCTAACTGTCTGGGACACGAGTCCTCGGAATCGAAGAGTAAGAGAACGGAGGCGCATTGCGGTTGAAGCAGGGCGAGGCGCACCGCCCTGTGTATTCCCGTTTGCGTATGCAGGTCGGACTTCTTTCTGCGAATGGGTCTTCCCACCCCGATGCCAAATAGCTGTGCTTCGGCCAGAAGACGCCGGAGCAAAACGGGCACAGCTTCGATATCGCCATGTCCTTCGACAATCGGCTGGATGTTCATCCCAAAACCTCGAAGAGGCTCCCGGCCTGGAGTTCATGGGGATCTGTGAAGAGCGGGGCTGGCTGCATGGCATTGGATCGCAACAGTTCACCGGCGCCCATAAGGTGTTCCGTCATCGCCAGGCGCGAAGCCTCGTTCGGACAAGCGACATGAGATGCTCCTTCCTGCCAGACGACAATCCGTAGATGTTGATCCTCAATCCATTGGGCATCCAGTACTTCCGGGCTGTGTGTTGTGACGATGACCTGCATTGATCGGCTGGCATGGCGAATCAGATCGAGCACCGCGCCCAAGGCCCCCGGGTGGATGGTTGCCTCCGGCTCCTCCAATACGAGAACTGAGGGCCGAGGACTCTGAAACACAGCCATCAAGAGACCCAGTGCCCTCAGCGTTCCATCCGACATGTTGAAGGCCTCAAACAAGAGCTTCTTCCCTGAGGCCCATTCCTGCGTGAATTCCAGTGACAACTTGTTGCCGTGCTTCTTAGGTTTGACGGAGACGGTGTTGGGCACAATCGACTCCAGAATCTCCTGCACTCGGGCCTTCGTCTCCGGGTCACTGCGAGCAATCTCCTGAAGGACGCTGGCTGCGTTCCCTCCATCTCGCCGCAGAACCGCGCCGCCGTCGGGATCCTGCATCTCCCGCAGTTTGGCAGGCTCAATGGAATACACGCGCATCGCGCTGAGTGCCCTCAAGAGTGGCGCGAAGCGTTCGTCGCCGCCGATCACCGGCAGGGAGAGCGCCGAGGCCTCGACCGAAGGCTTGAGTCCCTCCGCATTGGTCCGGAACTCTTTCTGCCGGTCGAACCACCACCGGTCGCCGCCGGCATAGCGGACGAGACACTGCTCTCGTATCACTTCGAAACCGTAGCCGGGCAGTGCCCTGATCTCGAAGGCAAAACGTCCGCCGCTGGTTCCCTCGTTCATCTCGCCCAGTTCAAACGCCAGCCCTAGATTCGGTGGATAACTACGTCCGGAACTGCGGTTTCGCACGGTGGAGATGCCGCCGCGCCTATCGAAGACAGCCTGCAGAGGGGACAACATCGCCTCGGCCACGAAACTGAACAGGTCAACGAAATTGCTCTTGCCAGCCCCGTTTCGCCCCACCAGGAAGACCGGGTTGTTGAACTCAACCGCGTCCGACGGGAAACTGCGGAAGCGCTTAACGATCACTCTCTTGACAACGCTCTTCATACGTCACCGTGGTCTTGTCAGCAACATGGTATCCGACAACCGTCTTCATTTTGTCACCCGTAAGATACCGCGCATACGCAGCAATTGCCAGCACGAGTCGGCGCGGGCCCGCGTCCGCTGGACGGAGTGGTTGGGGAAGATGTGCACGCCAAACGCCCGGGGAATTCAAGTGGCCAAGTACTGTTGTCGAGACACTTCTTCGCTAGGATTGCTGCGTCAGGGCGTCGCGGATGATCTTGGCGCGCAGGGCGTCGCGGTGGGTGGCGTCGAGGGACTTGCCGTAGTTGACCTGGAGGTGGGCCGGGAGCGTCAGCAGGAAGAGGCGGTTGATCGTGCGGATCGTCAACCGGTCCTGCTCTTCCGTGCTGGCGCGCAGGGCGCAGAGGCGGTCAATGGCCGGGGTCGAGGCGCCCATGTGCTCGTGCATGTTCAAGCCCAACCGCAGATGGCTCAACAAAAAGAGCGCTTCCTGCGAGCTGATCAGGTGGGCATTCTGCAGGAGGGCCATCGCCCGGGCGATCTTGTCGTCGAGGGTGTCCCGGTCCTTGTCCAGCAGTTGCCGGCGGGCGGCTTTCTCGTACTCCACGATCTCGGGGATGACGACGTTCTCGAACTCGGCGACGATGTGCCGTTCGCTGACACCGAGCGTGGTCTGGTTGGAGATCTGGTAGAGGTCGCTGGCAGCCTCGGTGCCTTCGCCGAAGAGGCCGCGTACGGCGAGGTTCATGTCCTTGGCGGCGTTCATGAACTTCTCGATCTGGTTGGTCAGCTTCAGGGCCGGCATGTGGAGCATGACGGAGACGCGGATGCCGGTGCCCAGGTTCGTTGGGCAGGCGGTGAGATAGCCGAAACGCGGACTGAAGGCATACTCGACCCGGGCTTCGATCAGGCTGTCGATCCGGTCGATCTGCTCGGCGCAGGCGCGGAGCTGGCAGCCGGCCTTGAGGACCTGCAGGCGCAGGTGGTCTTCCTCGTTGAGCATGGCGGTGAAATTCTCGCGACGGGCGATGACGGCGCCGCGCGGGCCGGTCGCCAGGGCGTGGTGGCGGCTGATCAGGTGCCGCTCGACGAGGAAGTTGCGCGTCAGCTCGGGCTCCTGGTCCACGCTGACGTAGAAGACCTCGTCGCCGAGGTCGAGGGACATCAGGACGGACTTGAGCTGCTCCAAAATTTCGGCCTTCTCCTCCACGGAGCAGCTATTGAGGAAGCGGTGGCCGGCCAGGTTGCGGGCCAGCCGAATCCGGGACGAGACGACCACGTCCGCCAGCGGCCCGGTGCCGCTGAACCAGTCGGTCAGGTTCTGACTGAACTCGGTGAGTTCCATAAGGTCAATCCACGTGCTATGGAAAGAGGTTCCAGGGGCGAAGCCGGAGGCCTGCGCCGGTTGTGTCCGCCTGCCCTTTCCCTTCTTTACTTCGGCCTTCCTTCCGCTTGCTCCCGTTGCTTGATCTTGTCGCGCAGCTTGGCGGCGAGCTCGTAGTCCTCGTCGCGGACGGCTTCCTCCAGTTGCCGGCGGAGCTGCGCGAGCTCCACGAAGGTGCGGGTGTCCGTCGGGAGCTTCGTGGGGACCTTGCCGCAGTGACTGCTCTGGCCGCCGTGGGCCCGCTCGATCAGCGGCAACAGGGCCTGCTCGAACACCTTGTAGTCGAGCGGACAGCCCAGGGTCCCTTCCTTGCGCAGGCGGTCCAGCGTGAAGCCGCACGTCGGGCAGATCGACTCCTGCTGGGCCGGGCCGAACATCTCCTCATCGGACGGCTGTACCGCCAGCAGGTGGCTCAGCAACTCGTTGATCGACGTCTGGCTGTGCGTCGCGATCCCCTGCTCCGATGCGCACTGCTCACAGATGTGCAGCTCCGTGCGCACCCCCTGGCTGATCTCGGTCAAATGGATCGTGGCGGTCTTCTTTCCACATGCCTGGCACTGCATACGCACCCCTGCGACTTCCTAGCCCGCGCCCCTCCGACCGCCCTTGGGGGGCGTGCGATTTCGCCCGCGGCCGACACGGAAGCGGGCCACGCTGGTGTCGCCCCGTGGGGGCCCGGGATCGGATAAGCGCCGTTATTCTATCGGCAAACCCGCCGCTCAACAACAATCTATTGCGTACGCTGCCCTTCCCCTGGTTGTTCCAACATGCCACCTCGGCGCGGGGGGTGGGAAGCCCGGTAAAGCCCGCATCCGTACCGCGCCGCCCTCCCCGGCTGATCCGGCGTCAGCGTGCGGGGAGCGCCGGCGCCGCTGCTTCTCACCTCTCCTGCGCCTTCAACCGGCTGAACCGTTCCACCAGGCGGCGATGCACATTCTCGGGAATGAGGTTCGATAAGTCGCCGCCCAGCGAGGCGACCTCCCGGATCAGCGTCGAGCTCGTGAACCCGTACTGCTCGCTGCTCATGATGAAGACCGTCTCGATTCCCGCCACCGCCCGATTGGTCAGCGCGAGCTGGAACTCGTACTGCACATCGGTCAGACTGCGGAGCCCGCGCAGGACCACATCGGCGTGGATCTGGCCGGCGTACTCGACCATCAGCCCTTCGAAACTCTCGACGACGACCCCGGGCAGGTCCGTAATCAGCTCCTTGATCATCTCCACCCGCTCCTGGGGTGTGAAGAGCTGGTTCTTGACCGGGCTGCGGCCCACCGCGACGATCAGCTCGTCGAACAGACGCATCCCCCGCTTGATCACGTCCAAATGCCCGTTCGTGATCGGATCGAACGATCCCGGGAAGATCGCCCGCACGAATTTATGCTCCATGGGTACCCTTCCTAAGCCAAAACGGGCCCTCATTATACCCCGCCGCCCCACCGGCTTCAATAATCACCCTGGTTCGACCAGGGCAGTGACAGGTTCGGTGAGGGAGACCGAACCGCTCAACTGGCCGGCTGAGCGATGCTACCCGGCTGATTCTCCGAACGTGGGCAGGTTACCTACCTAACCGGGCTTGCCGCGGGGGCGGGGAACCTTCCTGCTGGACGATCTCCACGAAGTTCAGCAACGGGGCCTGCGTCTGGTCCGGGGTGGTGGCTTGGGGAGCCAGTTCCAGCAGGAGGTTCTCCTCGATGGTGATGTCTTTGAACTCCTGCATCACGGCCCGGTCGGTTCCCTGGGTGAGGCGCGCGATGTCGAAGTCCTGCGCCACGGTCCGGCCCTGCAACTTGATGTCGCAGACGCGCTGACCCGGTTGATCCCCGGCGGCCGGCCGGAAGCCCAGGCGGACCGTGTATTTGCCCGGTTTCTCGTTCGAGCTCTGCTCCCGCACCGGGATCTCACAACGGAGCAATCCCAGGCAGCCGGAGGTGAACAGCCAGGGCCGGTCCGTTCCTTCGATCCGGACGCCCTTGAAGTCGCGGCAGAAGTAACCCATGTCCGTCAGGACCACCTCGTTCAGGTTGAACTTGATGCCGTAGTCGGCAAAGTGGTTCTGGCTGTACACCGTGTGGGGATTCGGATAGGCCAGCCACAGCGTGCCCTGCTCGTCTTTCATGTCGGCCGGGGCCCCGAAGTTGATGGCCAGGTGTTTCACCGGTTTGTCGTAGGGGTGCGGCACTACCCGTTCTCTTTGCTTGTTCTCCGTGTGACTGATGAAGACCGTCCAGGGCTGCGCCCGCTGCGGCTTGGTCACCAGCGCGAAGGAGCCGCGGAGCGGATACGAGCACGTGCAGCCGACGCTGGCCTCCGGGACGAGCACCAGGCCGTTGGCGGGGATCATGTTGATCCAGCAGCCGGGCCGGATGCCGCCGAACAGAGTCACCCCGGCATCCCGGGCGAGGTCGTAGAAGGCCACGCACGACGAGCGGTAGAACAGCGCGTTCGGCGCCGCGCTGGTGATCGCACACGTGTGCCCCGGACGCAGGAATTCCCAGGGGACCTGCCGGCCGGTGATGGGATCGATCCGCGTCTGGATCTTGCCGGTCCGCAGGTCGCAGGCGCGCGGCTCGATGATGATCGTCTCGCCCATGACGACCGGCCGCGTCCGATAGTTGATCGGACGCGACCACAGAATCGCGCCGGTCGAGGCGGACAGCGCCACGATCCGCCGGTAGGTCAATTGGTCTTCCTGGAAGCGATAGGCATCGTGGTTGCCCACGCAGCCGAAGAACAGCAGCACATCATCCTGACACGCGGAACCCATGGCATCGCCGCCGCAGCCGGTGAAATCCACCGGCTTCTCCCACAGCTTCCTGCCGCTGGCGGCCTCGAGAGCCACCACCAGCCGGACATCCGTCGGCGTGTAGGTTCCGGCCTTCTTCATGTTCTGGGTCTCCTCGTAGAGGCCCTTGCCAATGAGGCCCCGGCGCTCGTCCAAGGCCTGCCTGGTCAACTCCTCGGTAATCACGCTCTCGGCGAAGAAAACCCGCCCTTCTCCTATGGACATGGTCAGATTGCCGATGCGCCGGCCTTGATGGGTCCAGAGCGTCGACCCGGTATCGGGATGGACGGCAAAGACCATGTCGCCGGCCATCATCTTACCGGTCAATGAGCCCTTGTCCGCGTTATAGTTCTCCCACAGGGGGTAATTCGCCACGGACTGCCATTTGGCTCGAGACTGCGTGTACGCCCAGCGCGTGTTGTCATTCGGCTCGGCGTACCGGGCGACGAGCTCCGCTCCGTAGGGTTGCTTCGTCGGCTCCGCACGGATACCGAACAGGATGTTCCGATCCGTTGCGACGCAGGCCCAGCGATGACTGCCGCTGCCGGCCTCCGGCAGATCGTACGTACCCACCGTGGCGCCGGTTGCCGGGTCCAGGCGCAGGCAACGGTCATACGCCGCCACGTAGAGCGCCGTTTCGGTCAAGGCCAGATTGCCGCCGTCCACGTCCACGCGCGGCCGGACCGCGCCGGGGATCCGCCGCTGCCACAGGGGCGTCCCATTGTAGGCGTCGACCGCGAGGATCAACTCTTCGCCCTGGACGAACAGGCGGCCGTCCCGGGAGACCGGGCTCTGGGCCCGGGCGTGCCGTTCCACCATGGACATCGGCCCCGGCTCTCCGAACCACAGAACGCCCAGCGGCCCCCTCACCAACTGGTCATCGGAGCAGGCGGTATTCTGCGGACCGCCATATTGGTGCGTCCAGCTTCCCGCCTGTTCGAGGTTGGGGCGTTTGAACGTCCGCCACTGCAGGCTGCCACCTTCGCCCGGCAGGCCGGCGACGATCGTCCCTCCGGCCGGCCGCAGGACCCGCTCCAGTTCTTCCCGCGTCACCGTGACTTTCCCCGTAGTCAACAGGTCTTCGGAAACGATGAGATTGGCGAAGTAGGGCGGCAGATCCGCAACCCCCCACGGCTCCACGACCACCCGCGAGCCCAACAGGCCCGCCGCATTCAACCGGTCCCGCACGGCCGGTAGAGACGAGTGGCTTTCCGCACCGACGAGTCCCACGATCTTGAGATCCGTGATCTGCGCCAGCTCGTAGGCAAGCTGGCCGAGGTTGCAGTCGAGTACGAGGCAATAGCCTTTCGTGAGCTGGCTTTCCGTCACGATCCGGCGTGCGGCCTCGCGGTAGAACTGCCTCTGCGGATGACTCTGGAACGCCTGCGCATCCCGGACGATTCTCATTTCCTTCGGCGTGGCGCGCTCCGGGCTGCTCGCGAAACAGCAGATCCTGCCGGTGTCGGTACTGACCAGCAGGCGGTCGCTGCCGGCGGCCAGGCCCATCGCATTTCCCGTCACGCCGGCCTGCCACACTCTCCGGCCGGTCTGAGCGCTCACGCCGAGAACCTGCTTGGCGGCGCCTATGAACAGGGTGTCGCCTGCCAGGATCAGGGAACGACCCTGGAGCACGGGCAGATGCCACCGGACGCACGTACCCTGCAAGCGCTTCTCGTCCGCACGGGCCGCCGCCGTGAGACGAGTGATCTCTTCGATCCGGGCGCGCATTTTCGCCTGTTCCTCGCCCCGGATCTGTTCGACCTCTTTTCTCAGTTGGCTCAGCTCTTTGGCCAGTGCCTCCCGCTGCCGGGTCGAGCTGGCGGCTTGAGCGTGGATGTCCCGATCGATGGCATAAATGCCCGCAGGAGTGAGGACGTAGGCGGTCCTGTCCCGGATCACGAGGTCCAAGCCGGCGAGCCAAGCGAAGACATTGCCGCGACCGTCCCCGGTGGCAGGGTCATAGGCCGCCTTGTTCGGGGTGCCGGAACGATCGATGCCGGCAATGAGCTGGTCGTCGGTCAGCAGGGACCACGCGCCGCCCTGCTTGCCGCCGGGCACAGCCCAGAATTGGAACTTCCCCGTCTGCCGGCTGAACGCCGCGGGCATGGCCCGGCCGGCGGGCACGTAGAGAAGGTCGGCGGATGCCAGCAGATATCCGTGGGGCGTCAGGCCGCCGAAGCTCAGCTCGTGGGCCCGGTCGCCGATGGTGTCGTTCTTCCAGACCACGGACCCATCGGCCGCGTTCAGGGCGCAGATGTAAATGCCCTCATAGGGGAACACGCCGGCGCCGCAGTAGACGGTGTCCCGGTCCACCAGGATGCTGGTGCGCACCGGCCAGAGAGAGATCATCCGCTCATTGCCGATCACCTTCTCGTCGCTCGGCCCGGGCCGATACTTCCAGACCGGTGCTCCGTCCGCGGCGTGGAGACAGTAAACGTGGCCATCGTCCGAGCCGGCATACACGCGACCCCCGGAAACAGCCGGAGCGAAGCGGACCGGGCCCTCGGTGAAGAAGCTCCACACGACTTTGCCGGAGGCCGCGTCCAGGGCAGTGATTTCATTCGTCACGGACGAGCCGAAGAAGATCCGCCCCTCGGCCACCGCCACGTGAAAGGCGCTGTCCACGTGCATGCGCGGCATCTCCTCCGAAGGAGCCGGCCACGCCGGGTCCGGGGGATGCAGGGGGACATACGTCCACTGCAGCGACAGATTGCTGCCCGGACTCGCCGCGCTGACACCGCTGAGCGCCCGATCGTGTCGATAGGCAGGCCAATCCCCTGCCCGCGTCACCGCGGCGCTGCCGCTCAGCAGCATCGAAAGACACAGCAGCGCCAAAAAGGACAAAGAACACCTGCGCGATTCGGCCGAAATTCCCGGGATTCCTGCGTTCATCTGCTTTGACTCCCCACAACTCTCTTCCCTGGGATTGGATTGGAGCCTCGGCGCCGGGCCGTCTTTCCCGGCTCCGTCACACGACTCTCCAGATCCGAACATTCAGCCCGCCAGAGTACCCGCTCCCGCGCGCCGCCGCAACCGCGGAGAGGGCAGACGATGGAGCAGGGAGGGCCAAGGGCCGGGCGCCGGGCGTGGAGCGCTTCGGCTCCTCCCGCAGGGTGCCAGGCAAGAGGTATGGATCAACGGCATTCCCGCGAGAATCGTGCGACTCCTGGTTCGTCCGGGCTGATCTGGCGGAGACCGGGTGGCAGCGGCGAGCGCCGGCGTGCCGGTGGTTGGCCCCTTCGCCCTCGGCAAGGGCCGCACCGCTGCCACCCATCGCGAGCCTGCGGGGCCGTTACTTCTTGTTCTCAGTGCGCTCGACCGGCTGACGGCTCCCACCGGGCTGGTCTCCTGTGGCCGGACTGGGCAGCGGTTCGCGCGGATCGTGGCGGGTCGCCAGCTCCAGGCGCTCGCCTTGGGAGAGGATGCATTCCCACGATGAGGCCCCGGCGGGGGCACGACGGTCGTACCGATAGATGTTGCGACCGTCACTGACGTACGCCACGGTGCCGTCGGTGCTGCACGCGACGGCCAGCATCCGGCCCGACGAATGGGAGATGCTGATCGGTGAGTTTTCCTGGTTCTGGGCGCAGCCGGGGAGGTTCAGGGCCGTGAGGATCGCTGTCACGAAGGCGACCAGGGCGAGAAGACCTGCCATGCGGAGGGATCGGGTCATTGGGCGTTCCTTTCTCAGAACAAAGTGGACGTCTGCACAATGGGCGTTGGGCCCGTATTATACCCGGAAATCGGTTTCACGATTTCGAGCGGTTGAACGGTGCGTGATACGCACCCTACAGGGAATGCGCAGCGCGTGCCTGGTAGGGTGCGTATCAGCACCGTCTTCGGCTGCTTGGGCGGAGAGACGAGAATGGCTCCGGGGCGCAGGCCTGGTGTCCTTGTTCAGCGAGGAGGACACGATCCGGGTGGTCGGCCAGGCGGCCAAGGGGCGCGAGGCCGTCGACCGGGCCGATCGGCTGCGGCCGGACGTCGTGATCATGGATGTGACCATGCCGTTGATCGATGGCGACGACGCGACGCGCCAGATCAAGCGGCTTTTCCCACGAACGCGCATCATCGCCCTGTCGATGTACGAGGAACCGGAAACGGTCCGAAAGGTGTATCAGGCCGGCGCCGAGCGCGTGCTTCGCGCAATGACGGCGCGGTACACCACGATACGCAGCCTCAACTGGGTCAGTCTCGACGGGACGATTCTGGCCTCCACGATGCCCGTGACCCGCGGGGATTTGTCCGCGCGGCCCTACCTCCAGCAGGTCCGGACGGGCTCGCCCCGGGTGATCAGCGCCCTCCTGACGCAGGCGCTGCGGGGCCGGTCGGTCTCGGTCAATCAGGCGGGATCGATCTGCCGCCACGGCCTACCTGCTCAAGACCGCCCGGTTCGAGGAGTCGCTGGCTGCTATCCGCGGCGAATGACCGCGCGGCCCTCCCGTCTCTGCCGCCCAGGCCTATTCCAGGTCCTGCCAAAATGGCACGGCAATTGTGGCAAGAACACTCTCGCCGCTGGCCGGCGGGTACCGACTCCCCGGCACGGATACGTCGTAAGCCGCCGAGCGAAAAGGATTTAACGTGATGCCGAGGCGACGTGGAATCCCTGGCACAGATTTTGCACGAGTACCCGCGTACGTCTGTGCGCAATGAGCGCCAGTGAGATGCTGAACGGGCTCCGGATGCGTGGGGTCGCATCAGGGAACCCCCAGGCAAGGAAAGGACGGTGGTCATGGCAACGAATAAGATCATTGGAATCGACCTGGGCACGACGTTATCGGTCGTGGCCGTCATGGAAGGCTCGGCGCCCAAGGTGCTGATCAACTCCCGCGGCTCGCGGCTGACCCCTTCGGTCGTCGGATTCACCGACAAAGGCGAAATCCTGGTGGGCGAGTTGGCCAAGCACCAGCAGATTACCAATCCCGAGAACACGATATACTCGATCAAGCGGTTCATGGGCCGGCGCAGCAGTGAGGTGGCCCAAGAGGAGAAGCTGGTCCCGTATAAGGTGGTCGGCGGCCCGAACGACCTGGTCAAGGTCGAGATCCGGGGCAAGCTGTACACGCCCCCGGAGATCTCGGCCATGATTCTCCAGGACCTCAAGAAGACCGCGGAGACCTATCTGGGCGACAAAGTGGAGCGGGCCGTCATCACCGTGCCGGCCTACTTCAACGACGCCCAACGCCAGGCAACGAAGGACGCCGGGGCCATCGCCGGACTTAAGGTCGAGCGGATCATCAACGAACCGACCGCGGCCGCCCTGGCCTACGGTCTGGAAAAGAAACGCAATGAAAAGGTCGCCGTCTTCGACTTTGGTGGGGGGACCTTCGATATCTCCATTCTCGATATCGGCGACAATGTCTTCGAGGTGCTCAGCACCAACGGCGATACCCACCTGGGCGGCGATGACCTCGATGCCGTGCTCGTCAACTACCTCGCCGAGGAATTCCGCAAGAAAGAGGGCATCGACCTGCTCCAGGACCCGATGGCCCATCAACGGCTGCTCGAGGCCGCCGAGAAGGCCAAGATCGAGTTGAGCTCCCAGATGGAGACGACCGTCAACCTGCCGTTCATCACCGCGGACCAGGCCGGTCCGAAACATCTGCAGATCTCGATCACCCGCAGCAAGTTCGAGGCGCTGTGCGAACGCGTGTTCGAGCGGCTCAAGGCCCCGTGCTATCGGGCCATCGAGGACGCGAAGCTCCGGCCCGCGGACATTGCCGAAGTGCTGATGGTCGGCGGCTCCACCCGCATCCCGAAGGTCCAGCAGATCGCCAAGGAGATCTTCGGCAAGGAGCCCAACAAGAGCCTCAACCCCGACGAAGTCGTCGCGCTGGGCGCCGCCATCCAGGGCGCCGTGCTCATGGGCGACGCCGGCGTCAAGGACATCCTGCTGCTCGACGTGACGCCCCTGTCGCTGGGCGTGGAGACCCTCGGCGGCGTCATGACCAAGCTGATCGAGCGGAACACCACGATCCCCACGAGCAAGAAGGAGATCTTCTCCACCGCGGCGGACAGTCAGACGACGGTCGATATCCACGTCCTCCAGGGCGAGCGCGAGTTCGCGCGGGACAACCGCACGCTGGGCCGGTTCCAGTTGGCGGACATCCCGCCGTCGCCGCGCGGCGTCCCGCAGATCGAGGTCGCCTTCGACATCGACGCCAACGGCATTCTGCACGTCTCCGCCAAGGACCTGGGCACGGGCAAGCAGCAATCCATCGAAATCAAGTCGAGCTCCGGCCTGACCGATGAGGAGATCAAAAAGATGACCCGGGACGCCGAGGCCCACGCGGAAGAGGACCGCAAGCGCCGCGAGGTCGTCGATCTCAAGAACCAGTCCGACCAGCTCATCTACGCGACCGAAAAGACGTTGCGGGAGCACGGCGACAAGGTCTCCGCCGAGACCCGCGGCAAGATCGAGAGCGCGGTCAACAACCTCAAGGAGGCTGCCAAGGGCGAAGATGCCGCGGCGCTGCGCCGGGCCATCGACACCCTCAACGAGGCCACCCAGGAGCTGGGCAAAGCCTTGTACGAGGAGGCCGCCAAGCGTCAGGCGGCCACCGGCGCCGGGCCCCAGCCGCAGCAACAGGCGGGCCAACCGGGCGGCCCCGCCCAGGAAGCCGAAGTCAAGCGCAAAGGCGACGACGTCATCGACGCCGAGTTCGAAGCGAAGTAACCGACCCTGTGCTCGATGGTAACGAAACGGGCGAAGGCGGGCGACAAACCGGCCTTCGCCCGTGGTCCATTCTGGTTCATCTGTTATCTTCCACTCAGCCCTTGGCTGTCTGCCAAGCGGGGTCCCGTGCTACGGCTGCGTGACGCGGCTGTAGATACGGACGTCGTCGATCAAGCCGGCCCAGAGGGTGGCCGGCGCAGCAGTCTTGCCGCAACCGATCTGAAGGAGACCGCTCGACGTCGCCAAGTTGGGTTGTGTATCCTTGGCGACCTCGACTCCGTCCATGTGCAGGGATCGACTCATGCCGTCCCACACCACAGCCACCCGGTGCCATCGGTCGTCGAGAACATAGGCGGTCGACGTCAGGGGCTGTGTCCCCTGCCCGGAGGCGCTCAGATCGGTGGTCAACATGCCGGACTCATTCAAGTAGAGCCAATCGGCTCCCCCAAACTGCGACACGATCACGCGGTTGGCCGCTCCGCCTTTGACCCAGCCAATGACGCTGAACGGCCCGCTGGACGGATCGAGAACCGGTGTGAGCGCACGCATGAAGTTCTCTTTCCCATCGAACGCGAGCGCCCCGCCCACCTTGCCGGCCGGCTGCCAGACGACCTTGCCGACGACCATCGCGACATACCCGCCGACCGAGTCCATCGCTGCGCTGCCGGCGCTCTCGTCCAGGGCCCAGTGGGCGCGTAGCGTCGGGTCAATCCACTCCTTCCCGACATACTCTGAGAGCACGGCCAGATCGTTCGCATCCACAATGCCGTCGCCCCAGGCAAACGGAGCAATGTCGCACAGCGGGTAGTCCTGGCCCTGGTGGCTCACCAGAATGGCCTGATCATTTGCATCGACCTTGGCGTCGCCGTTGAAATCCACCACCGGGATGATCGGCGTCTGCCAGTTGCCGTAGCTGCCCCCACGATCAGAATGGAAATAGAGCATGTTCGCATCAGGTGAGATGCGCGGATAGACTTCGCCTGTAGGCCCATTGACCGGCCGTCCCAGATTGACGGGCGCCTGCCAAGGATCGGAGAGAGTCGCCCGTCTTGTCATCCACATGTCCGCACCGCCATACCCACCCGGGCGCGGGCCAGCGAGGCGGTCACAGAAGAGAAGGAGCCGCCCATCTGGTGAAAGCGAGAACCAGTTCTCCCCGTATGGGCTATTCACGACAGGCCCCAGATTCACCGCCTGTGCCCAGGCGTCGTTTGTCGTGGAACGTTTCGACACATAGATGTCGTGATTACCATAGCCGCCGGAGCGCTGGGACGCAAAGTAGAGTTCGAGGCCGTTCGGCGATATCCAAGGGAATGCCTCGTTGGCAGAGCCATTCACCGCTGGCCCCAGATTCACCGCCTGACCCCAGGGGCTGTTCTTGGTCGCGCGTTTAGTTATATAGTTGTCATAACCGCCGCACCCGCCGGGCCGGTTGGAGTTGAAATAGAGCGTAAGTCCGTCGGCTGAAATGGATGAAAGGGAGTCCTCCTTCGAGCTGTTGACCGCAGGCCCGAGATTCTCCGGGGGACCCCAATCATCCTCTTTCGATAGGCGTTTCAGGACCCACAAGTCCCAATCGCCAGAGCCTCCAGCGCGGTTCGCGCTGAAGTACAGCTCCAGACCGTCATATGAGAAGCATTCAACCGACTCGCCGACGGTGGGGTTGAGAGCCGGGATAGTTGTCTTGACGTCGACCGGCTCGGCGAACGTGAAACCTGCATGTGCCGACCGTGCGTCGAGACCAGAGAGAAGACAAAGACCAAACAGTGACGTTACCCACATCGGAATCTGGAACAACCTCATTTCCCACCTTCCCTTCTGCCCGAAGCCAATAGATAGTACTTGAGTCTTATTGACGGGTCTCTCTGCAGAAAAGACGACTTGATAGCCGGATGGACCGTCGATGACGTGCTTACGGTCCCATGGCGGGCCGAACCAGGAGTTCCAAAACGCGTGTTGCCGCTGGAGGGCGGACCACCACCTCATGTCGGCTCGCGCCCTGGCCCGGTCACGTAGGCAGTCATAGTAGTGGGCACGGTCGGAGTAGGCGCTGGCCTCCATCGGGTCCGCCTCGATCCTCCGCGTGCATTGGCGTATCCTCTCGCGAAGATCGGCGAGGACTTGATCCTTGAGAAGGCGGGCTGCCGGGCCAGTATGCTTGCTGTCGAGGATGGGTTGAACAGTCGCAAGGGCTTTTGCGTGGTCTGACTGGGCGAAGAGCAGGCGGCCTTGGGCCAGGGTCTCTTGATGCTTGCCTCTTTCCACCTGGGCGAGTTGGAGTCGGTCCCGGTTCCAGATAGACAGAACGACTGCCACGACGGCGATCAGCGCCGCGAACGCCAATCCCGCAACAGCCTGGGCGCGGTGCCTACGCAGGAACTTGTGCAATCGATATCCGGTGCTGGGGGCGTGCGCCAGGACTGGCCTGTGCTCCAGGTGCCGCTGGATGTCCAGAGCGAGGCCCTCGGCGGCCTCATACCGTCGAGTGCGGTCCTTCTCCAGGGACTTCATCACGATCCAGTCCAAGTCGCCCCGAATCGCTTTCCGGAGCAGATCGGGAGTGGAGGCGCGGTGTGTCGCCACATCGGTCAGCGTGTCGCCCAATGTGCTGAGCTTGGTGGACGGTTTGGCTGGCCCCTGCTCCCGGATCACGCGCTGCATCTGGAGGTAACCGGCCTTACACAGCTCCTCTTCGCTGAACGGCGTGGTTCCGGTAAGCAACTCATAGAGCAAGACGCCCAGCGAGTAGATATCCGAGCGGGTGTCGATGTCCAGATCGCTCAATTCCGCCTGTTCCGGACTCATATAGGCGGGAGTGCCGATCAGGTGGGCATAGCGGGTAAAGAGCGTCTTCTCCGTCAGCTTCTGGCTGGTGGCCTTGGCGATGCCGAAGTCGATGACCTTGGGGATGGGTAGCCCATCATGATGTGTAACCATGACATTCGAGGGCTTGATATCTCGATGGATGATGCCCTTGGTGTGGGCGTGCTGGACGGCTTGGCAGACCCGGAGGAACAGGGCCAATCGGTCTTTGGTGCTCAGGCTGTTCTGGTCGCAGTAGTCGGTGATGGAAACGCCCTGGACCAGTTCCATAACGAAGTAGGGTCGGCCGGTTTCGGTAGCGCCGGCATCGAAGACCTTGGCGATGCTCGGATGGTCCATCAAAGCAAGGGCCTGTCTCTCCGCCTCGAAGCGGGCGATGACCTGGCGGGTATCCATGCCCAGCTTGATAATCTTGAGGGCCACTTTGCGGTGGAGAGGCTCGGTCTGCTCGGCCAGGTAGACGACCGCCATACCGCCTTCGCCGATCTTCTCCAGGAGCTTGTAGCGGCCGATGACGGTGCCGGGACCTTCTGTCACGGCGGCGGCCTCCAAGCCGGCGAATGCAGACTGGCCGGGCGGTTGTAGAAAACCCCCCGCTTCCTCATGCGACCGGAGCAGGGTCTCGATCCGCAGCCGCAGCTTCCGATCGGGCCCGCAGGCCTGATCCAGGTACGCCGCTCTCTGGGGCCCGGCGGTTTTCTCCAGCGCCCCGAGAAAGACCGACCGCACGTTGGGAGCATCGTTCTTCTCTGCCGACGGTTTCATGACATTCTGTCTCCACCTACCAATGCGCCGTTTGCGCCACCGGTGTGACAAGAAGCGTGAGGATTCTCCCAGCCCGGCCTCCCGCCGGAACCAAATCAACTCGCGCAGAGACGCGGAGGCGCAGAGAAGAACACAACGCTACTCTCTCTTATCTCAGCATCCCTGCGTCTCCGCGCGAGATACAATTCTCTTTCTGATAGGGACTTACGTTCTCCCGCTTGAAGCATCTGGAAGTGCTTTTCAGTTGTTGCGAGTTAGTCGTACAAATTCATGCCCGTCCGGGAGAAGACGGCTCTTCTCCCTTGGTCATTTCGGCATGCAGCCAGGCGCGGGCGAATGCCCAGTAGCGCTGGGCGGTGCGCCGGGAGATCCCCAGCACCTCGGCCGTCTCCTCCAGGGTGAGCCCGCCGAAGTAGCTCAGCTTGATCACGTCCGCCGCTTCCGGGTCCTCCTGCACCAGCCGGGTGAAAGCCTCCTCCAGGGCCAGCAGATCCTCGGGCGGCGTTTCGAAGGCGAGGGAGACCGTTTCCAGGTCGATCCGCCGGCAGCGGGCCCCGCGTTTGAGACGCCCCTTGCGCCGCGCGTTCTCCACGAGGATGCGCCGCATCGCTTCCGCCGCCGCCCCAAAGAAGTGCGCGCGACCCTGCCAATGATGAGCTTGGTCGCCGAGCAGGCGCAGATAGGCCTCATGCACCAGGGCGGTGGCCTGCAGGGTCTGGCCCGGCGGCTCATGGGAGAGTCGCTGGGCCGCGAGCAGGCGGAGTTCCTCATAGACCAAGGGTAACAATTCGTCCGTGGCGCGAGCCTCTCCTCGCTCGATCGCGTTCAAAATGCGTGTGACATCACTCATGCTGTTCGGGTCACCCGTCGCGACGACTCGCGCCGGGAAACCCGTCCCCACCGGTTCGGGACTTCGGTAAGCACATTCTCTCAAAAAGGTGGAGAGATTTCAAGGACGTCAGCGGTGCCAGTTCCTGAAGATCGCCAGCGTTGCGACTTGACGATCTTCTCCGGATGCCGCCGAAAACGCCAAGCATGCGCGCCAGCCCGCAGTACTCCGTCCAGCCTGAAACCGTGGGTTCCGGGTGGCAGCGGCAAGCGCCAGCTTGCCGATGGTTGGCCCGTCCGCCATCGGCAAGGCCTGCGCGAAGCCTTCGGCCTTGCCGCTGCCACCCATCATTTCAGACCGGACGGAGTCGTAGGGTGCGTATCACGCACCGTTTCATTCGTCTGGAGGACGGTCACTTGCCGATGCAGAAGCGGCGGAAGATCCGGTCCAGGACCTGCTCGTCGAGCGGTTGCTGCTCGATTTGCGTGAGGGACTGGCAGGCGGCGCGGATCAGCAGGACGGCCACTTCCTCGCGACCTTGAGTCACTTCGGCCGTCGCTTGCACGACTTGTTCCAGGGCGTCTGTCACGGCCTGCCGGTGTCGCGCGGTCAGCGCGAGGAGGCTGATTTCGGATTTCGGCTGCCGCGCGGCGCGCGCCGTGACATGATTTCGGATGGCGGATTCACTCCGCGCGACGCCTGCCGCCCTGTCGCACACGACCATTCTCTCGATGGATTCCAGCACATCCGGGAGGCCGAGAGCCGTCCGAGACGAGGTAGCCAGGAAGGGAACTCCGAAGGCGCTCCCCAATTCCGCGATCTTCCGCGATCGCTCCGGGGCGGACAACACATCGGCCTTCGTGGCGAGGCACAGGACCTCTTGTGGCTGGATGAGGGAACGAACGGCTCGATCCTCGGCGGTGTCCGGTTTCGTCAGATCCACGCAGAACAGAACCAGCGCGCAACCCTGTAACGCTTCGATGGCCGCCCGCTGGGCCAGCTCATCCAGCACGTTGCCGGGCGCGGGGATCAGACCGGCGCAGTCGAACAGCACGCACTGGAACCGGGGCGTTGTCAGAACGCCGGTGAGGACGTCCCGGGTCGTCTTGGGCTGGGGCGAGACGATACTTCTCTCCCAGCCGAGCAGGGCATTGAGCAGACTGCTTTTGCCGGCATTCGGAGCGCCGGCCAACCCGACCGCCGGCAGATCGATCAGCGTCTCATACCGGATGCTGCCGGCCAGCAACTCCTCGAGATTCCGGCGGACCGCCGTCAGACGCTGGCTCACCTCGCGCGCCGTAATGAACTCGAGGTCTTCGCCGCTGAAATCAAGGCCGGCCTCGATCAGGCTCAGACAATCGAGCAGGGCAGCGCGAATCGCATCGGCCGCCTGGGTGAGCCGGCCCCCCAGCAGCTTCTGGGCCGCCTCCAACTGCAGGCGGTTCGAGCCGCTGATGATCTCGTTGACCGCTTCCGCCTGGGCCAGATCGAGCTTGCCGTTGAGATAGGCGCGGGCGGTGAACTCGCCCGGTTCGGCCGGCCGCAGACCCCGCGCCAGCAGGTTCTGCACCAGGGCCTCGACGAGGACCCGGCTGGCCGGAACGTGGATCTCGGCCAGATCGTCGCCCGTATACGAGCGCGGGGCGAAGAACAGGTACAAATGCGCGTCGACGGCCAGACCAGCGTCGATGCGCACGGAGCCGGAGAGGATCGTTCGATGTTTGATGTCTGATTTTTGATTCTGGAGGTCAGAGCCCGGGCTCGGCTCGAAGACCTGCGCACAGACCGAGAGCGCCTGCGGACCGGTGATGCGAAGGATGGATCGCAGACCCCCGGCCGGCGAGCTGACGGCCACGACGGTGTCGCTGAGGTCGAACACGATCAACCATCAAAAATCGACAAGCTCACATCTCACTTGAACCGGAAGAACGGCTTGGGCTTCTTCTTTTTCACCTTGCCGCCGGTCTTGCTGGTGGCCGAGATCAGGCCCTGGGCCTCCTGCTCTTCTCTTGCTTTGATGTGCTTCTTGATGAAGTACTGCTCGATGACGCCGCCGAAGGTGCTGGCCATGATGTACAGGTTCACGCCGGACGGGGCGTTATAGAGGAACAGGGGCATCATCAAGGGCAGCATGATCGCCATGATCTTCTGCTGCTGGGCCATCTGGGGATTGGTCGACGCCGAAGGCGGCTGCATCGGCATCAGCTTCTGCTGCAGGTAGAACGCCACCCCCATCAGGATCGGCAGTACATTGAGCGAACGGAGGGTCCCCAGGAGCGGCAAGCTGATCGGTGCCCACTTCCAGATGGCGTCCGGGGCCGACAGGTCGGTGATCCAGACCGGCAGGAACGAGGCCCCGCGCAAATCGATACTGGTGTAGATCGCGCTCCAGAGGGCGATCCAGATGGGCATCTGCACGAACATGGGCAGGAACGCGGTGAGCGGCGAGGCGCCCTGCTCGCGGTAGAGCTCCATCAGCTTCTTGTTCATTTCGGCCTTATTGTTGCCGTACTTCTTCTTGATCTCCTCGGCCCGGGGCGCCAGCTTGCTCATCCGGCTCATGGCGACCTGGCTGTGCCGGGTGACCGGGTGCAGGACCAGCCGCATCAGGAGCACGAGAATGATGATGACGATGCCGTAGTTGGGGATCACGAAGTACATCCACTTCATGACCGCCAGAATGCCGAAGGCCAGCGGGCTGATCAGCCACGCCGGACAGCAGCAGGCCATGAAGTCGATCGTCTGGACGAAGCCGAGCCGCCGATAGAGGTCGGTCTTGTCAAAGAGGCCCTTGTCTTTCGGCCCGAGGTAGACATCGAAGGGGAAGCTCCCGGCGCTGCCCGGCTGACCCACCGGACTCAGGGTGATTTCCGTGCTCGACAGTTGCACCCCGATCGTATCGTACCGATAGTCCCCACGGCCGCCGCTGCGGTCATAGTAGGTGCCCCATCTGCCGCCGATCCAGTCGGCCGGTGCATTGGCATCAGCATCGGCAGACGTCGGCACCACAATGGCCGCGAAGTACCGGTTGACCACCGCCGCCCAGAGGAACGCCTCGTTCGCGGCCCGGCCATCCAGGCTCCGCCGGTCCGGGGCGGCTTTGGAGAGCGCCTTGAGGTCGAGGCGGATGCTGTTGACCTGGCCCTGCGGGGTCCGGAAGCCGGCCACGGCTTTGCGCATGTCCGTGCTGATGCCTTCATAATCCAGCCCGACGGGTCCGTTCATTTCATACTGCACCTTCTGTTGTTCGTTGGTCAGGTTCTCGATGCCAAAGGTGCAGTCGAGCAGGAACGTGCCGGGATCGATGCGATAGGTTTTGGTCAGCTTCAGGACGGGCCGGCTGTCGGCATCCACGATCGCCGCCTCGAACGAGGCCGCTTGGCCGCCCTCCGGCAATTGCTGCACGCCCTGCGACCGCCAACTGAGCTGGTCCAAGCGGAGCCGTTGCCGTTGATTCACCATCGTCAGGGCGCCGTTGGCCAGCGACAGGATCGTGCGCCCGTTGACCTGCACCGGCGTCAGAAAGACCAGCGGTTCGCGGTTCTTGCCGTCGCGTGTGTCGTATTCGCTGAACGTCGCCGTTCGAATCGCGGCGCCCAGGGAATCCAGCACCAGCAGGTACTTGAAGCCGCTGGCTTCATCGGTGGAGCCGAGGGTGACTTCCTGCCGGGGCCCCCCTTCCGCACCGAGACTGCCGCCGGCCGGCGCCGCAAGCTGCGGCACGGGCGCCGGCGCATTCGGCTCGGCCCCGCCCGGCCCCTGCGCGGGGGGCGCGACCTCGGTCGTCTGCTGCAACAAGATGGCCCCCCGGCCCGGCGTCGCCGCCTCTGCGGACGCGGCGGGCGCAGAAACGGACGTCGTCGTCCGAAGGAATCCCGAATCCACGATCAGCCCGGCGCATAACACCACGAACCCCGCCAGGATCAGAATGAAGACCGCTCTAAAGCTCATTATTCCCTTTCGTATACGGTGGCTCAACCACTCTGGCAGGTTGGGTCTGACCTCGAATCAGCGCCTGGATGCGCTCGACGATCGCGGGAGCAAAGCCTGTTCACCCGTCTCCCGGCACACCCGGGCGAGCACATGCTCAATGATATAGAGTTTCCCGCCGAACTCCAGCGTGTACGTGACTTCCGTCTCAAGCATTTCCATCCGGGGATTCTACTCCCTGGCGGATCGCCGGTCAACCGATGGTGTCCCGGCCGGTGCGTACACAAGTCCACACCTGCAAGCTGCTAATGAGTCGTCTCGGCCGGCCACCATCCACTCTATCGCCCGTCGCGCAGCCGCTCGGCGTGGAAGGTGTCCAACCGGTCGATGGCGAGGATCTTCTTGATCGTCGACTCGAAATCGTATTCGAGCCGGACGAAGTGCACCTTGTTTTCCGCCACGTAGACATAACTGGCCCGGTTGTCCTTGTCGCGGGGCTGGCCGACCGAGCCGATATTGATGATCGCCTTCTCGTCCTCGATCACGGGATAGACGCCGCCGAGCTCGTCCGGCAGATAGAAATCCGGCTCGTTGAGGAACACGCCCGGCATGTGCGTGTGACCGATGAAGCAGACGTGCGCGATCTTCTCGAAAAGCGTGCGGACCTTCGCGGGGTTCGTGTACACGTCATCCGGGAAGATGTACTCGTTGATCGGCCGCCGGGGCGAGGCGTGCACGAAATCCAGCGTTGCCTTGGTCGGGCCCAACTGCGTCTGCAGCGAGCGGCGCATGGGCAACTCGCCCAGGAAACGCCAGCGCCGGTCCGCCTGCGGCCCCGGGCCGTCCTCCTCCAGGACCTCCCGGGTCCAGAAGCTGGCCTGCTCGGCGCCGTAGTTGAAGTTCGTCGGCTCGTAGAACACGGCGTAATCGTGATTGCCCAGCACGCACCATTCCGTCTTCTCGATGATCAAATCGAGGCATTCCCGCGGGTTGGGGCCGTAACCGACCACGTCGCCCAGGCAGTAGATCTTCTTGATCCCCCGCTGCTCGATGTCCGCCAGGACGGTGCTCAGGGCTTCGATATTCGAATGTATATCGCTGAGAATCGCAAACATAGATCCCGGGATTGCTCCACGAACGAATTCACAAAGCGCGATAAAATGCTATTCAATAGCATAAAAACCGCCGCGTGGCCAGAGGATTTGTCGCTTTTTCGCACCGGATCGCGCGCGGCCGCAAGTTCGTGTTGGTCCACCGGGCGGGTTTGCCGATACTATGGTGGTAGCGACCAGGGCAGGAGGTTCACCGCCGGTGCGCGGCGGGATTCTCCTCTGGGCGGGAGCAGGCAGATCGGGTACACACAGGAGACGGCATGGCGCACGTCCGGATCGTGGCATACGGGTTTCGTCTGTTGGGCAGGATCATACGGATCGTTCTGCGCAGTTGTTTGTGGGCGGCCGCCCTGGTGGGGGTGCTGACAGTCGTCGCGGCGGTGTTCCTGGTGCGCTTCACCGCGGTGCCACCGCTGGACCCGGACGTGGCCCGCAAGGTCCAGACCGCGGCCGCGGAACGGCGACTCGCCTACCGCTTGACCGAGCCCAATGATCTGATCCGCCTGCTGGGCATGCCGATGACGGAAATGCGTTCCACGAACTACGATGTGGAGCGGCTCCAACTGCATTGGCCGGGAGTCAGCGCGGCCTTTACGCGGGCCAGCGGCGACGCCGTGGTCTTTACCCTGGACTGGATCACCCTGGACGGGCTGGACGTGGCCCTCGGCCATGTCCATACCAGTCTGGGCGGCACGGCCGTGGACGTCGGGGTCGGACGGCCGGTCACCCTGCGCCATCCGGGCGATCTACGCCGCCTGGACGTGTTTGCCGGCCTTCAGGGTGCGATCCTGACGGAACTCGATCTGCGCGACCACCGCGAAGCGCTCCTGAGACTGTCTTTCGACAACCTGACCCGATGGCCGAAGAAGGCCAGCCTGCCGGATGGATTCGATCCCAACGTCCTGCTGGAAGAAGGCAAGAACCCCGGCCTGGGCATCCGTCAACTGCATGCCCAAGGGATCGACGGTCGCGGCGTCCGCATGGCGATCGTCGATCTGCCGTTGCGGCAGGATCACCATGAATACGCCGACCGGCTCGTCGGGTACGAGAACGTCGGGGTCGTCAGCCGGCTGGGGGCGGCCCAGATTCATGGCCCCGCGGTGGCCAGTATTGCGGTGGGCCGGGACTGCGGCGTGGCTCCCGGCGCCTCCCTGCACTTTTTCGCTTTCATGCCGATGTCCATGCCGGACAACGAGATCTATTGCGGGATCATCGACACGATCCTGCAGCGGAACGAGCAGTTGCCTTCCACCGAGAGAATCCGGGTCGTCAGCATCTCCTACGGCATGTTCTCCCGGCGGCCCCAGTATGACCGCTGGCGCCAGACCGTGGAGCGCGCCCGCCGGCAGGGAGTCCTGATCGTTACCTGCGACTCGGCCTTCCTCGACTATGGCACGCTCGTGCGGGTGCCCGGCGCCGATCCCGACGATCCGGCCAACTACCGCAAGGGTCGGTATGGCTCCCCCAGCGCCGTGCTGCTGGTCCCGGCGGGCCACCGCACCATCGCGAGCGAGCGGAGCCCTCAGACCTACAAGTACGATCCCCTCGGCGGCATGAGCTGGAGTGCACCCTACCTGGCGGGCCTCGCGGCCTTGGCCTTCCAGGTGGAACCCGGCCTCGATCCGGACGAGCTCGTCAGCCTGCTGACGGCCACCGCGACGGCGGTGGACATCGGTCGCATCGTCAACCCGAGGGAGTTCATCGCCGCGGTCCGGGAGAAGGCCCGCCGCGGGCCCCCCGCCGGGCCAAATGCCGGTTGATTCAACCCAGGGCCCTGCTATAATGCAGGGATTGACGAGTCGTGAATTCGAGGTGCGCGTTTTGGCAGGCATAACTCTTCTCGAGACGCACAATCTGGTCAAGCGCTACTCCGGTCGAACCGTGGTCAACGAGGTCTCGGTCACGATCGAGCAGCGCAGCATCGTCGGTCTGCTCGGTCGCAACGGGGCCGGCAAGACGACCACCTTCCGCATGATCATGGGCATGATCACCCCCGACCAGGGCCACGTCCTCTTCGAGGACCGCGACATCACGAAGCTGCCCATGTACAGGCGGGCGCGCCTGGGCATCGGCTACCTCTCGCAGGAGCCGAGCATCTTCCAGCGGCTCAGCGTCCGCGACAACCTGATGGCGATTCTCGAAACGATGTCGTTGACGCGCTCCGAGCGCAAGCGCAAGGCCGAGGCGCTGATCGAGCAGTTCGGCCTGACGGACGTCGCGAAAAGCCACGGCCGCTTCCTTTCCGGCGGCGAGCGGCGCAAGCTGGAAATCGCCCGCGCGATGGTGACCGATCCGTCGCTGATCCTGCTGGACGAGCCCTTCAGCGGCGTGGACCCGATTGCGGTCGAGGACCTGCAGCGCGAGGTCCGGCGGCTGGTCTCCTCCGGCGTCAGCATCCTGATCACCGATCACAACGTCGAGCGCACGCTGGAAGTCGTGAACAAGGCGTACATCATCGACCACGGCAAGGTGATCGGCGCCGGCGCCCCGGCCGAGATCGTCCGCAACGAGCTGGTTCGCAAGAGCTATCTCGGCAACACCTTCGCCGGCCACGAATTCGACGAGCGGTGAGATCAGGCAGCTGGAGAATACGACAACCGAGACCCGAGGCAGACGAAATGGCTATTGATGTAGATCAATGCAAGATCACGTACTATCCGGCCCCGGTGCTGCGGGGGCGCGCGGCGCCGGTGGAGAAGATCGACGACAATGTCCGGCGGCTCGTCGAGAAGATGGCGGACATCCTGGTCGAGAAGAAAGGGATCGGCCTGGCGGCGCCGCAGGCGGGAGTGGGACTGCGGCTGTTTATCGTCTCCCTCAGCGGCAAACGCGAGGACGCCCGGGCGTACATCAATCCGACGGTCACGCCGCACGGCGACCTCGACGAGGTGGAAGAAGGCTGCCTCTCCGTTCCGGGCGTGTGGGCCAAGATCCGGCGGTACAAGAAAGCCACCGTCACCGCCACCGATCTGGCGGGCAATCAGTTCACCGAGGAAGCCGAGGGCCTGTACGCCCGCTGTCTCCAGCATGAGTACGATCACATCGAGGGCACGGTGATCGTCAATCGCATGGGCGAGGCCGCCCGCATCGCCCATCGCCGGCAGCTCAAGAAGCTGGCGGATGAGCAGGAAGGGAAGTAGGAGGGTAGATAGTTGATTCTTGATGGCAGATTTGGCGGCTGGCGGCCTCTTCTTCAATCAAACATCTGAGATCTACAATCTCACATGAACCTCGTTTATCTGGGTAGCGGTGAGTTCGGTGTGCCGTGTCTCGATGCCTTGCAGGCGTCCGGGCAGGCTCCCTGTTTGATCGTGACGCAGCCGGCCAATCCTGCCGGACGGGGCCGCAGGCCGCAGCCGACGCCGGTCGCAGAGTGGGCCGCGGCGCACGGCGTATCTTGCGCTGAGACCGGCAATGTCAATGCGCCGGACGTAGTACCGCGGATCGCCGCCTGTCGGCCGGAGGTGATCGTGGTGATTGCGTTCGGCCAGAAGATCGGCAAAGAGGTGGTTGCTCTGCCGCCCCGGGGCGCTATCAATGTGCACGCCTCGTTGCTGCCGAAGTACCGTGGGGCCGCCCCGATCAACTGGGCGATTCTCCGCGGCGAGACCCATACCGGCAACAGCATCATCACGCTGGCGGACAAGATCGACGCCGGCGAGATCCTGGGCCAGGTGCGTACCGAAATCGGACCCCAGGAAACCGCGGGCGAACTGCACGACCGGCTCGCGCGGTTGGCTGCCCCGCTGCTGTTGGAGACGCTTGCTGCTTTGGAGGCGGGTACGGCCACGTACACGAAGCAGAACGACGCCGAGGCAACCTTCGCCCCCAAACTGCGGAAGAGCGACGGTTTCCTGGATTTCCACGAACCGGCGGAAGCCGTGGTCCGCAGAATTCGCGGCCTCACGCCGTGGCCTGGTGCCGCGGCCTCCCATGTCTCGGCGCAGACGGAGAAATCAACCCGGGTAATTCTGGCCGCGGCCCAGGTCGTGACGGATTCACCCGCCGCACCATTGCCGGCGGGCACATTCGACTCGGAGCGAAACGTCATCTGCGGCGCGGGCAAGCTGCGGATCGAGAAGATCAAGCCCGCCGGCTCCGGGCTGATGAGCTTTCACGCCTTCATCAACGGCTGGCACGTCCAGCCCGGCGACCGCCTGACGAAGATCGAGGAAGAACCCGCATGAGTCCCGGCACCCTCTGCGGGAAGATACGGGCGCTGCATGTCAGGGCGAGCGCGGCGCGGCAATCTCAACCGCACGATGTCAGAGAACCGTATAGCCTCACAGTAGGTGAGCCAATGAGATGAACGGCCTGTGTGTGATACGTCCGCCCAGGCTTTCTCCAAAAGAACGAAATGTCCGTCCAGGAATCCCGATCAGCCCGAATCATCGCCGCCCACGTCCTGCGTGAGCTCGATCCCGTGCGCGATTACGCGGGACCGATTCTCGACGGTCTGCTGGAACAGACCGAGCAGAGGCAGCGGGCGACCGATCTCGTCTATGGCACGCTGCGCAACCTGCACGCCCTGGACGCGGTCATCACCCAGTTCTCCGGCCGGCCGATTGCGCGCATCGCCCCGGCCCTGCTGAGCATCCTCCGTGTTGCGATCTACGAGTTGGCCTGCACGCCTGCCACGCCGGTTTACTCCATTGTCGACGAAGCGGTCAGTAATGCGGGACAGGCCGGCGGCCAGAAGCAAACGGGCTTCGTCAACGCGGTCCTCCGCCAGATCGCCCGACACATTGCGGATCGGCAAATCGAGCTGTCCCAGGCGGCCCCCCGGCGCGCGCTCGTGCAGACGCCGCACACCGGCTGCCAATTCGACACGGATTTCCTGCCCGACCCGGAGACCTCCCTGCCGGAGTACCTGAGCACCTGCTTTTCTCTGCCCCGGTGGCTCGTGGGCGAGTGGCTGGACCGACAGGCACAGCTGGCGGCCTCCACGGCTGATGGCCACCGAGCGTGGGTCATCCGTGACGCGCTCTCGGCGCTGCCGCCAGAGACGGCCGC